>DAIOHA010000074.1:0-6525 GCA_036744955.1 Thermoleophilaceae bacterium
TCGGCGCGAGCTACGACGATGGCGTCCTGACTCTGACGCTGCCGGTCTCCGAGCGAGCGCGTCCGCGGCAGATTCAGGTCGGCCGGGGACGCGGGCAGGGGCAGATCGGCGAGGGCGGCTCCTAGTCGCCTCGAAGGTGCAGAATTGGCGAGGGGTCGGGCGCGCGCCAGCAGTAACTAGCACCCCTCCGGTAGGAGGAGTGAGGGAGAGCTTGTAGAGGTTGGCCATCTTCGGTGCTCGAATGACCTCGAGGAACGTGAGGCGCTCGAGTTCGCCCGGTCGGGCGCGGGACGCTGTTCCGAGAGGCCGGTCTTCGTTTCGAGCCACGTGCCCCCACGCACCGTGCCGAAGCGTGGCGGGTAGGAAGCAAGCAGGACCAAGCGCGCACGCTGGCTCAGACGCTCGTCCTCGGAGTACTTCCAGGGGTCAAGCACCCAGTAGGGCGGCTCGCGCATCTCGAGCAGCTCTTGGCCATCCGCTCGACCTCCGCCTCGTCGAGCAACGGACGGCGGCAAGCTGCGTTCTCGACGTGGAGCGCTGCGGCGATACTCATCGGCGTCACGCGGTAGCCGTTCACGGCGTACTGCATGGCCGCCTTCTCGAGGTCGCGGCTCATGCGACCGAAACCTCGCCGCGCGCCGTTTTTCCCGAGTTCCTTCCCGAGAAAGGTCCTCGAGGAGAGAAATCCCGCTCATGGAGCGAGACGTCGAAGTACCGCCACGGGGATTCGAACCCCGGTTTCCGCCGTGAGAGGGCGGCGTCCTAGTCCCCTAGACGATGGCGGCGCGGGCGCCAATTGTACAAGCGCGAGTCGCGGCCGCCCTGGCCGGATCGTCGCGCTGAGGATCATCCCGCTCGCCTCTCTGTATGCTGCCGCGCGCAAACAGGGCCGGTGGTCAAGGGAAGTCCGGTGAGACTCCGGCGCGGTCCCGCCACTGTGACCGGCTAGGCCCCTCGCACGATGCCACTGGAGAGCGCCGCTCTCCGGGAAGGCGCGGGGGAGGATCCGGGAGCCAGGAGACCTGCCTCCGGCCGCAAGCCACGATTCCCTCGCGGATGGGGAGGCACAAATGAAGAGTCGTTCGAAGGCCGTCGCGGCCACAGTCGCCACGTGTGCAGTCGTCGCCGGGGGACCGACCACGGCGGGCGCAGCGCGCATCGTTTCGAAGCTCCGAGTCGGGGCCGCCGGCCCGGGCGCTCGACACGGGCACGAGCTACGTTAACGACACGACGTTGCTCACGACGCGCGCGGGCGCAGGCGGCGAGTCCGGCAAGAGCAGGCGCCTCCCTGAACCGTCAGCGATCTGCATCGGGAACTATGCGCGTGCGATCAATCCCCCTTTGCGCCGGTACCTCGCCTCCGTCCAGTACAGCTTCGGTCTCATCGTCTGCCGCATCGGCGACTTCGGCGCTTGGTGTCTCGACTAAGCGTGGCTCTACAGGGTCAACCACAAGGAGGCGCAGGTCGGCGGCGACCAGTACTGGCTACGGCGAGGCGACAAGGTCCTCTGGTACTTCGCCGACTTCGCGAGCGGCGAGAACACTGGCGCGGAGCTTGAGCTTCGTACGCCCGCCCACGTGCCGCCGACCCAGCCATTCGGCGTACGGGCCCTCGCCTACGACGCGAGTGGCCGGACGACGCCGGCCTCCGGCATGCAAATCTGGGGCGGCGCGACAGCGATCACCGATGCGAAGTGGTGGGCGAGCGTGGAGGCGCCGCGCGCGGGCACCTTCGCGCCTGCGGGCCGGTTCTGGCAACGACATCCAGGCCGCTTGGACGACGAGGTGCGTCAACGGGAACCTCGCGCGCCGTCCAGCGACGCGTGGCGAGCGGATAGTCGGCACGAACGCGCCGCCGACTCGATCACCGGGACCGCGGGCGCCGACGTCGTCAGAGCGCGCGTGGGGGCGGACCGCGTCGTCGTGGACCGCGGTGGACGGACGCCGTCTCGTGCGGGGCGGGCAGCGACTACGTGCGAGCGAGCGGTAACGACCGTGTTCGGCGCGACTGCGACCGGGTGGCGCGTGTCTGATCGGTTCCAGGCGGGCCTTTCCGAGGCGGCGGCGCTCGCGGCCGCCTCGGGTGGTCGCTAGACGAGGCCGGTGCCGGGCGCGCGCTTCGCCTTCGCTGGCCTCGCAGCCGCGACCGCGGCGCTTTTCGGCGCGTGCGGGCTGGGCGCGGGCGAGGCGCGACCCGGCGGCGTCGAGCTGCGGGTGACGCGCGACTTCGGTGAGCGCCTGCTCGACTCCGCGCGCCACGAACGCGTCCGACCGGGCGACACCGTCATGCGCTTGCTTGGCTCGGAGGCGAAGGTCAAGACCGCCTACGGCGGTGGATTCGTGCAATCGATCGACGGCCTCGCGGGCCGCGGGAGCGGCGGGCGCAACGACTGGTTCTACTTCGTCAACGGGCTCGAGGGCAGCGTCGGCGCCGCCGAGCGGCGGCTCGCGCCGGGCGATGTCTTGCAGTGGGACTACCGCCGTTGGGACAGCGCCATGAGCGTCCCCGCGATCGTCGGCGCGTTCCCCGAGCCGCTCGTGAGCGGAACGGGGGGCCGGCGGCTGCCGGTTCGCATTGAGTGCGCGCAGGAGCGCAGCCGCGCGTGCGGCGAGGCCGAGCGCCGGCTCGCGGCGGCCGGGGTGACCGCGCCGCGGGCGCCGTTTGGCGAGCCGGGCGGGGAGACGGTCGTGCGCGTGATCGTGGCGTCGTGGTCGCTGGCCCGAAACGGCGAAGCGGCGGCGCAGCTAGAGCGCGGACCGGAGTCGAGCGGCGTGTTCGCCCGCTTCACCGACCGCGGCCGGCGGCTCGAGCTGCTGGACCCCTCGGGCCGGCGCGTGCGAGACGCGCCGCCCGGGACCGGTCTCGTAGCCGCGACGTCGCTCGGGGAGCGCGGGCGGGTATGGCTCGTGACCGGCGTCGACGACGCGGGGGTCGAGCGCGCGGCGGGCGCACTCGACCGGGCAAAGCTGCGCGATCGCTACGCGGTCGCCGCCCTGCCCTCCGGCGTCGAGGCGCTGCCGCTGGACGGGGGCGAGAGGTTGAGGCGATGACCGCCCCGGGCGTAGCGTTCTTTCCCGCCTTCCGCCCGCGTGCGAGCGCGTTGCACGCGGCGAGCGCGGGCGTCGGCGCGGCGTTCTGCGGCGCCCTTGCGCTCGTGTTCGTCGTGTTCTCGCATCCGTTCGTGGTCGCGGCTGCGCTCGGGGCGGTCGTCGTGGCGGCGGTGCGCGCGGGGGTGGGTGGCGAGCTCGCCCGCGCCGCCCGGCTCGGCGCGGCCGTCGCCCTCTTCGTCCTTCTCCTCAATCCGCTGCTCTCGAACGAGGGCGAGACGGTGCTCATCCGCGGCTGGATGGTCCTCGCCCACCGCTTCGACATCACGCTCGAGGCCGTCGCCTTCGGCGCGATCGCTGGGCTGCGACTGCTCGGGTTGATCCTCGCGTGCGCCCTCTTCTCGGCGGCGGTCGATCCGGACGACCTGCTGCGGGGGGTGCGCCGCTTCTCCTACCGCTCGGCGCTCACCGCCGCGCTCACCACGCGGCTCGTGCCCGTGCTCGCCCGCGATGCGAGCCGCCGCGGTGAGGCGGCGCGCTGCCGCGCGCGCCCGCCAGGGCGAGTCGCGCTCGCACGGGCGGCGCTCGCGGCATCGCTCGAGCGCGCGGTCGACGTGGCGGCGGCGCTCGAGGTACGCGGCTACGGGTCTGGGGCGACCGCTGGGGCGAGCGGACGCCGCCTCGGCGGGCGGGTCGCCGGCCGGCGCTCGCGGCACAGCCTGCGCTTCGCCGTGTGTGCGGCGACGCTCGTCATCGTCGTGCTCGGGGCCGCACTTGTTGGCGTTGCCCCGTTCGAGGTCTACCCACGGCTCGAGCTCGCAATCGATCCGGCGACGCTCGTGCTCGCCGCGGCGCTCGTCGTGCTCGCCGCGGCACCGTTCCGGGGCCGGAGCGCCCGTCTCGGCATCGGCCGCGGCGGCGACGAAGGGGCGGAGGTGGCGCATGCCTGAGCCCGTCCTACGCGCCGAGCGCTTCGAGTACCGGTACCCCGAGCGGCCGGAGCCGGCGCTGCGAGACCTCACCCTCGCGCTCGAGCCGGGGTCGTTCACCGTCGTGGCGGGCGAGTCCGGCTCCGGCAAGTCGACGTTGCTGCGCGCAGCGTGCGGGCTGGTCCCACACTTCCACGGGGGAGAGGCGGGCGGCGAGCTCGAGGTCGGCGGCCTGTCGGTGCGCGAGCACGGCTCGGCCGAGCTGGCCGCGGTGTGCGGCACGGTCTTCCAGGATCCGGAGACCCAGGTCGTCATGGGCGGCGCGCGCGCCGAGATCGCGCTCCCGCTCGAGCATCGCGGCATGCCCGAGGTCGCCGTGGCGCGGGCGGTCGAGGAGACGGCGCTCGAGCTCGGCATCGCGCACCTGCTCGACCGCCGCACCGACACGCTCTCAGGTGGCGAGCTCCAGCGGGTCGCGCTCGCCGCCGCGCTCGTGACGCGCCCGGCGCTGCTCGTGCTCGACGAGCCCACCTCGCAACTTGACCCGGTGGCAGGCGACGAGCTCGTGTGGCTCCTGCGGCGGCTCAACGAGGAGTCGGGAACCGCCGTCCTGCTGGCCGAGCACCGCCTCGAGCGCTGCTTGGCCGCGGCCGATCGTGTGCTCACGCTCGAGGCAGGCCGCGTGACGTGCGACGCATCGCCCGAGTCCTTCCTCGCCTGGGCCGATGCCTCGGCGCCCGCGCTCGCCACACCGCTCGCGCGCCTCTTCTTGCGATCGGGGCTGCGGCCGCCGCCGGCGTCGATCAAGGCCGCGCGCGCCGGCCTTCGTGGCGCAGGGTTGCTGCCGGTCGCGGTGGGACGCGCCGGGGGCGGGCGAGAGGCGGCGGTCGCGGGTGGCCGATCGGCGACGCACGCAGGTGGGTTACGTCGCCTCGGGGAGCGCCTCCTCCCGCGCGGCCAACGCGCTCTTCAGCCCGCGCTCGAGCTCCGCGACGTGTGGCACGAGCTTCGCGACGGGCCGGCGATCCTGCGCGGCGTCGACCTACGGGTCGACCCCGGCGAGCGAGTCGCGCTCCTTGGCCGTAACGGAGCCGGGAAGAGCACACTCCTGCGCCATGCCAGAGGGCTCGTCACGCCCTCGCGCGGGCGCGTCGAGCGTGCGGGAGAGGTCGCGCTTCTGCTCCAGAACCCGGGCGACTACCTCGTGCACGAGCGTGCCGACGAGGAGGTCAATGTCGACGCCCTCCGCGCCGCGGGACTTCACGGCCGCGGATGGGCCAACCCGCGCGACCTGTCCGGTGGTGAGCGGCAGCGGCTGGCGCTCGAGACCGTCCTGTGCTCGCCGGAGGGCGAGACCGCGGGCGGCGAGCGCCCCGCCGTTGTGCTGCTCGACGAGCCGACGCGCGGCATGGACCGCGGCCATCGAGACGCGCTCGTCGAGCGTCTGCGCTCGCTCGCGGACGCTGGGGCGGCCGCCCTCGTGGCGACGCACGACACCGAGTTCGCCGCCGCCTTTGCCGAGCGCGTCGTGCTCATGGGCAAGGGCATTGTGATCGCCGACGGCCCGGCGGCCGACGTCCTCGCGGGCGGGCGGCACTTCACCACCGACGTGGCGCGCGTGCTGGGTGGCGCGGCCGGAGCGCTGACGCCCGAGGCGGGCGCGGAGATCCTCGAGCGCGAGCTCGGCTCGCGGGAGGGGGTGGCATGAGCTGGGAGCTCGTCTCGTCCCTCGTCGTCGGAGCCGCGCTCGTGCTCGGCTTCGCGTGGTACGAGCGCTCGCGCCCACCGGCGCGCGTGCTCGCGCTCGTTGCCGCGCTCGCTGCGCTCGCCATCGTCGGGCGGCTCGCGTTCGCGCCCTTCCCCAATGTGAAGCCGACGACTGACATCGTGCTCTTCGCGGGCTACGCGCTCGGCGGAGCGCCGGGCTTCGCGGTGGGGTCGGTCACGGCGCTCGTTTCAAACGTGTTCCTCACCCACGGCCCATGGACGCCGTGGCAGATGGCGGCGTGGGGAGGAGTGGGGCTTGCGGGCGGCGCGCTCGGGGCGCTGGTGCGGTCGCGGAGCCGGCGCACTACCGAGGGCGCGGAGCCGCGCGAGCTCGGCCGCTGGACGCTCGCGCTCGCCTGCGGGGTCGCCGGGCTCGGCTACGGCCTCGTTATGGACCTCTACCTGTGGACGCTCGCCGGCGAGCGCACGCTCGCCTCGTACGCGGTGATCTCGGCGCGGTCGCTGCCCTTCAACGTCGCGCACGTCGTCGGGAACGTCGTGTTGTGTCTGCTGATCGGGCCGCCGCTCGTGCTGGCGCTGCGGAGATACCGGCGGCGATTTGAGGTGCGGTGGGCGGCGCCCACGCGCGGCCGCCTCCGCGTCCGCCGCGCTCGCCGCGGGCCTTCGGCTTCGCCCTACTCGACGCCCCGCCAACTCGCGCCGACGGCTCGAGGGAGCGAGCGGTCCGGTACCTGATCGCCTCGCAAAACGCGGACACTCGGATCTCCCTCAGCTGACGTCCCTCACGCGACCTGGCGGATCCGGCGATCACCGGCGCGAG
>DAIOHA010000075.1:0-901 GCA_036744955.1 Thermoleophilaceae bacterium
CGATCTCGAGCTTGACCTCCTCGGCGGTCTGCTGGCCGATCATGAGCTTGTACTCACGCTTGACGTAGTTGGTGATGGCCTCGTCGAGCTCATCGCCGCCGATCCGCAGCGAGTGCGAGACGACTATTCCGCCGAGCGAGATGACGGCCACCTCGCTCGTGCCGCCGCCGATGTCGACCACCATCGAACCGGTGGGCTCGCCCACGGGCAACCCGGCGCCGATCGCGGCGGCCATCGGCTCCTCGATCAGGTACGCCTGGCGCGCGCCGGCCGACAGGCACGCCTCCTCGACCGCGCGCTTTTCGACGCCCGTCACCCCGCTCGGGACGCACACGACTACGCGCGGGTGCGCCCAACGGTTCTGATGGACCTTCTGGATGAAGTGCCGGAGCATCTGCTCGGTCACGTCGAAGTCGGCGATCACCCCGTCCTTGAGCGGGCGGATCGCCGAGATCGTGCCCGGGGTGCGACCGAGCATGCGCTTGGCCTCGATGCCCACGGCGTGCACGTCGGCGTTGCGCGAGTCGATCGCCACGACCGACGGCTCGGACAGGACGATCCCGCGCCCGCGGACGTAGACGAGCGTGTTCGCCGTGCCGAGGTCGACCGCCATGTCGCGCCCGCCAAAGCCTGTGAGGTAGGAGAAAAAGCCCATGTGTCGGTGTTAGGGGTGGCCGTGGGCCGGGTGTGCGCACCTAGTCGTGAGCGCATCGCCTCGAGCAGCTCGAGCCTCGCGGCGGCCCCGGCTCGCGCGGTTTGGGCGAAGCGCCCTGTGCGGGCGGCAGTCTAGCGGACGGATGGGCGGCGCCCGGGGCGGCGCAGCGTCGCTTGCGGGCGTTTTGTCAGACGTCCGCGTCGGACGCGGCCGGCCTGCGGCGGACGAGGTCGGGCGCGAGCCGCA
>DAIOHA010000075.1:911-6400 GCA_036744955.1 Thermoleophilaceae bacterium
CGTTCCAGAAGTCCCCCTCGATCGACTCGACGAGGGCGGCGCCGCGGCCCTGGATCGCGTAACCGCCGGCACGCTCGCGCCACTCCCCACTCTCGAGATACCACGCGAGCTCCTCCTCGCCGAGCGGCCGCAAGCGCACTCGCGTGCGCGCCGCCGCCGCCTTGGTCTCTCCGTGCTCGCGCAGCGCGATGCCGCTCCAAACCTCGTGGTCGCGGCCGGAGAGCGCGGCCAGCGTGGCCGCCGCCTCGTCGCGGTCGGCGGGCTTGCCGTAGGCCCGGCCGTCGAGGGCGACCACCGTGTCGACGCCGAGCACACGCGCGCCGTCGACCGCCTCCGCCTTGCGCCTAGCGTTCTCGAGGGCGATCGCGCGCGGATGGCCCTCGGCGAGCTCGTCGACCTCGGGCACCGCGACGGTGAACCCCACTCCCAGCTGCGACAGGATCTTGCGGCGCTGCGGCGAGCGCGAGGCGAGCGTGAGCCGTCCCCCGCCTGCGGCCGTCGCTTCGCTCCTCCGCTCGCCTGCGGCTCGCTCCGGACGCCTCGGCGGCGAACCGCTCACGCTTGAGCTCGACGCGTCTCGCGCCGCGCCTGCCCGGCCGCTACTCGCCCAGCTCCGGGAAGAAGAGCCCGATCTCTCGGGTCGCCGAGTCGGGCGAGTCCGAGCCGTGCACGAGGTTGGCCTGGATCTCGAGGCCGTACTCGCCGCGGATTGAGCCGGCGCCGGCGTCGAGCGGGTTGGTCGAGCCCATGATCTGGCGCGAGGCGGCGACCGCCGACTCGCCGGCGAGCACCATGGCCACGATCGGCCCGCTCGTGATGAACTCGACGAGGTCGGAGAAAAACGGCTTGTCGCGGTGCTCCTCGTAGTGCTCCTCGGCGAGGTCGCGCTCGACGCGCATGTGCTTGAGGGCGAGGATCCCGAGCCCCTTGCGCTCGAGCCGGGAGATGATCTCGCCCGTGAGTCGGCGCGCGAAGGCATCGGGCTTGACAAGGATGAGCGTGCGCTCCATGCGGTCTCCTGAGTCGGGGGGTTTCGGCGCCGGCTCTAGCGGGCGGGCGGGACCGCGGCGCCGCCTGCGGGGGCGCCCTTGCCGGACGCCGCCGCGTCGCCGCCGCCGCGCGCGGGCGCCGGCCCCTGCCGCGAGCGGCCCGTGGGCGCGCGGCCGCCGGGACGGCCCCGCGCGCGTCCCTGCGTGCTCGAGACCTCGGCCTCGCAGAAGGGGCAGATCGTCCAGCGCGGGTCGAGCGGCTTGGCGCACGCGCGGCACGGCTCCTTGAGCCGCCGCAGACAGCTCGGGCAGCGCAGGAAGTCCCTCTCCACGTGGAACTCGCAGTACGGGCAGGTCTCGCCCTGAAGTTGGGCCAGGCGCGCCTCGGCGGCCTGGATCTCGAGCTCGCGCTCGTGCACGTCCTCGAGGAACTCCGGCGGGCGCACGATCATGTAGACGATCGTCCCGATGAACGGGAAGATCAGGGCCGCGACGGTCGCGGTGCCCACGAGCATCGGGTCGGCGACCCGGCGTCGCGCATCCGTGTAGGTGTAGAAGGCGAGCGCCAGCCACAGCGCCGCGAGAAAGAGGATGAGCAGGCCGACGACGATGCTGAGGCTGTCGTTCTCGATGCCGAAAATGGCGCTCGGCGGCATGGGTCGCGCAGTCTACCCGGACGCGGCGCCCACATCGCCGGCTAACGACGCATCGGGCGTGCCGGGGGCGAGAAGGGGCCGTCTCGCGCCTTCTACAGGAAGATGCGACCGAGGATGTAGCCGAAGACGAAGAACACGACAATCACGAGCGCCACGATCGCCGCGACGAACCCAATCATGGCCAGAAAGCTCGGCCCCTCGTGCGCGGGTCGCGCTGGGCGGGTGGATTCGCCGCGGGCGGAGCGCTCGGCGCGGGCGGGCCGCTCGCCTCGAGGCGACGCCTGTGCGCGCGTGGGGCGCTCGCGCCCGCCGCCGGCCCCCTCGGTGCTCACAGCGACGAGGCGCGCGCCCCGGGCGCGCGGACGAGGTCGCCGAGCAGGTGCAGGGAGCCGGTGACGAGAACCACCCCCTCAGGCCCCGCGAGCTCGCGCGCGCGGGCGACTCCCTGGCGCGGATCGCGGACGGTCTCGGTCTCGAGCCCGGGCACGAGCTGGCCGGCCAGCGAGGCGAGGGTCGCGGGCGGCAGGTAGCGCTCCCCCCCTCCGCGCGTCAGGACGGCCGCGCTCAGCAGCGGCAGCAGCGGTCGCAGGACGCCGCTCGCGTCCTTGTCGTCGAGCACGGCGATCACGCCCACGAGCGGGCGGGCGCCGACGACGTCGGGGAGCGACTCGGCCAGCGCCTCGGCCGCGGCCGGGTTGTGCGCGCCGTCGTGGAGGACGAGCGGGCGCTCGGCGACGCGCTCGAGGCGGCCCGGGACCGCCACCTCGGCCGCCGCCGAGCGGACGGCCTCGGCGTCGAGCGGGCGCTCGAGAAAGGCCTCCGCGGCCGCGCGCGCGAGGGCGAAGTTGCGCCGTTGATAGCGCCCCGGCGCGTGCGGGAGCATCGGGACGGCTCGCTCCGCTCCCTCGGCGAGCCGGACGCGTCTTGCGCCGCGCGCACGTGTGACCCGCGCCGCCACGGCCTCCGCCTCCGCGTCGAGGGCGGGCGTGACGAGACAGCCGTGGTCGGGGACGACGGCGACCTTCTCCTCGGCGATGTGGCCGACCGTCGGGCCGAGCCAGCGGGTGTGCTCGAGCCCGACGCCCGTGAGCACCTGGACCTTCGACGGGATCACGTTGGTGGCGTCGTGGCGGCCCCCGAGGCCGGCCTCGATCACCGCAACGTCCACGCGCGCACGCGCGAGCGCGTGGAAGGCGGCCGCGGTGAGCACTTCGAATTGGGTGACGCGGTCGTCGTCGGGCAGCGTGCGGTCGACGAGCGCCGTGGCGTGAGCGGCGCGGCTCACCGCCTCGGTGAAGTCCGACTCCCCGAGCGCCACGCCCCCGACCTCGACCCGCTCTCGGAACGAGCGGAGGTGGGGCGAGGTGTAGGAGCCGGCGCGCAGGCCGTGGCGCGCGAAGATCGCCGCCAGCATCCGAGCGGTCGAGGACTTGCCGTTCGTGCCCACCACGTGGACGCTCGCGAAGCGCCTCTGCGGCATGCCCAGCACCGTCGACAGCTTGCGCATGCGGTCGAGACCGAAGCGCATGCCGAACAGCTCGAGATCCAGCAGGTAGGTCTCCGCAGCCGCGTGGTCCATGGCCTCAGAGCTCGGCGAGCTCGGTCCGAAAGCGCGCCAGCTTCTCGCGCTCGGCCGCGACGACGTGGTCCGGCGCCTTCTCGACGAAGCCGCGATTCGCGAGCTTGCCCTCGGCGCGAGCAATCTCACCCTCGAGTGCCTCGCGGCGGGCGGTGCGACGGCGCTTGACCTCCTCGAGGTCGACGGCGTCCGAGGGGAGCACATGCACGGCACCGCCCGGAATTGTCACCGTGGCGATCGGCGCCTCGCCGTTGCCCGTGGCGGCGTCGAGCTCGAAGCGCGCCAAGCGAGCTACGTGCTCGACCGTGCGCTCGTAGCCATCGGCCTCGAGGCGACCCGGGATCCGGGCCGAGGCGGCGGCGTCGACGTCATCGCGATAGCGCCGCAGGGCGGTGACGGCTTCGACCACGCGGTCGATCTCGGCCTCGGCCTCGGCGTCGATGCGGCCGTGCTCGACCTCGGGCCAGCGCTCAACCGCGAGGAGACCGCGCCGGTCGGCCCCGGGCAGAAACGACCAGATCTCCTCGGTGACGAACGGAAGGATCGGTTGAGCGAGCACGAGCACGCGCCGGAGCACTCCCAGCACAGTGGCCGCGACGTGCTCGCGGTCGCCCGCCTCGTCGTACAGGCGCGGCTTGACGAGCTCGAGGTACCAGTCGCACACCTCGCCCCAGACGAACGCATACAGCTCGCGCGCGGCGTGCGAGAGCTCGTAGCCCTCGACGAGCTCGCCGATGCGCTCGGTGGCGCGCTCGAGGCGCGAAAGCACCCAGCGGTCCTCGGGCGCCGTCGACGCGAAAGCGCCGTCCTCTCCGACGGAGGGCGATTCCTCTCCCACGGCGTCGCCGACCCCAAGCAGTATGAGCCGCGACGCGTTCCACAGCTTGTTGGCAAGGTCCCGCCCCTGGGCGACGCGGTCGGCGGCGTAGCGGACGTCCTGCGAGGACGCCATCGCGAGCAGCCCGAAGCGCACTGCGTCGCCGCCGTAGGCGTCGATCTCCTCGAGCGGGTCGATGCCCGTCCCGAGCGACTTCGACATCCGCCGTCCGTCCGGCGCCTGGATCACCGAGTGGATCGGCACGTCGCGGAACGGCACCTCGCCCGTGAACTCGATCCCCATCATCACCATCCGGGCGACCCACAAGAAGATGATGTCGCGGGCGGTCGAGAGCGCGTCGGTCGGGTAGAAGGTCGAGAGCTCGGGCGTCCGCTCGGGCCAGCCGAGCGTGGCGAACGGCCATAGCGCCGAGGAGAACCACGTGTCGAGAACGTCGGGGTCGCGGCGCAGCTCACCGCAGCACGAGCCGCACCGATCGGGGGGATCCTCGGGGTCGGCGACGTAGGTCTCCTCACACTCGTCGCAGTACCAGACGGGAAGCTGGTGGCCCCACCACAGCTGGCGCGAGATGCACCACGGCTTGATGTTCTTGAGCCACTCGAGGTAGACGCCCGTCCACGGCTTCTCAGGGTGGAAGCGCACGCGTCCCTCGCCCACGGCGGCGATCGCCGGCTGGGCCAGCCCCTCCATGTCGCAGAACCACTGCAGCGAGATGAGCGGCTCGATGCGCCTCCCCGAGCGGTGGGAGTGCGGGACGTCGTGGACGTAAGGCTCGGTGCCCGATAGCAGGCCCTCCTCCCGCAGAGCGGCGACCACGGCGTCGCGCGCCTCGTCGACGTCCATGCCTGCGAAGCGCTCGCCGGCCCCGGCGGTCATGCGGCCGTCCTCGCCGATCGCGGTGATCTCCTCGAGCCCGTGCTGGCGCGCGAGCTCGAAGTCGTTCGGGTCGTGCCCCGGTGTGATCTTGAGCGCGCCAGTGCCGAACTCGGGATCGACGTAAGGATCGGCGATGACCCGCAGCGGGCGCCCGACGAGCGGGAGGATCGCCGTCTCGCCCACGAGACGCGTGTAGCGCTCGTCGTCGGGATTCACCGCGAGCGCCACGTCGGCGAGCATCGTCTCCGGCCGCACGGTCGCCACGGTGATCGAGCCCGATCCCGAGGCGAGTGGGTAGTCGATCGAGTAAATCGTGTCGCGCACCTCCCGCTGCTCGACCTCGAGGTCGGAGATCGCCGAGCGGGTGCCCGGATCCCAGTTGACGAGGTAGTTGTCGCGGTAGATGAGCCCCTTTTCGAACAGGCGCACGAACACGTGCGCGACGGCCCGCGCATAGCCCTCGTCCATCGTGAAGCGCTCGTCGGCGTAGTCGGCGGAGGCGCCGAGGCGCTTGAACTGCTCGACGATGGTCGAGCCGTACTGCTCGCGCC
>DAIOHA010000076.1:0-6395 GCA_036744955.1 Thermoleophilaceae bacterium
CAGCACCGCGTCGACTCCGAGGTGCCGATCGAGGAGACCGTCGGCGCGATGGCCGAGCTCGTCGAGGAGGGGAAGGTCAAGTACCTCGGACTCTCGGAGGCGGCGCCGGAGACGATCCGTCGCGCGCACGCCGTGCACCCGATCAGCGCGCTCCAGACGGAGTACTCGCTTTGGAGCCGCGACCCCGAGGACGCGATCCTTCCCACGGTGCGCGAGCTCGGCATCGGTTTCGTCGCATACAGCCCGCTCGGCCGGGGGTTCCTCTCAGGCGCGATCCGCTCGCTCGAAGACCTCGACGAAAACGACTTCCGGCGGCGCTCACCTCGCTTCCAGGGCGAGAACTTCGAGCGCAACCTCGAGCTCGTCGACCGGGTGCGGGAGCTCGCCGAGGCGAAGGGCGTGACGCCTGGTCAGCTCGCGCTCGCCTGGGTACTCCACCAGGGCGCCGACGTCGTGCCCATCCCGGGCACGAAGCGGCGCCCCTACCTCGAGGAGAACATGGCCGCCGCGGAGATCGAGCTGTCCGAGGACGAGCTCGAGCGCATCGACGCCGCGGCGCCGCGCGGCGCCGCGGCGGGCGAGCGCTATCCCGACATGTCGACCGTCAACCGCTAGCCCGAGACGCTCGCGATGGGCCTTCGGCGGCGCCCGCCGGATAAGCGCGGCTCTCCGATGAGCGGCGTACGCGTCAGCCGGCGCTGGGAGGTCGGCATGCCGCTGATGGTCCTCGGGGCGATGCTCGCCGGCCTCACCGTCGGCGTTCGCGGCGGTGGGTTGCTCTTCTGGGCGGGCGCGGTGCTCGTAGCGCTCGGGGCGGTCGCCTTCTTCAAGCCCCCACGGCCCGAGTAGGCGGCGACTCGCCGGGCGGCCGCAACCTAGGCCTCGACGCCCTCCTCGATTACCGCGAGCACCGTGCCGGCCTCCACCTGGTCGCCCGCGTTCACGGTGAGCTCGGCGACCGTGCCCGCAGCGGGCGCGAGGATCTCGTGCTCCATCTTCATGGCCTCGAGGACCATGACCACCGCCCCGCGCTCGACGCGATCGCCCGCGGCGGCGTTCACGCGAAGGACCGCGCCGTGCATCGGTGAGGCGAGCGACCCGGGCGCCTCCTCGGCGAGCGCGGTCGGGAAGCGCTCGAGCTCGCGCAGCCGCGAGTGGCCGAGCGCGCTGTCGACGTCCACGACCCCGCCCTTGCCCTCGCGGGCGACGCGGTAGCGCCGGCGGACGCCGTCCGCCTCGAGGTCGACGAGCTCAGGGGTGCAGCCGTGGAGGACGCAGTCCTCGAGCTCGGCTTCGCCCACCCGCAGCGTCAGCCGCCGGCCGCGCTCTAGGCGATACCCCACGCCGAGATGGCCCTGCTCGCCTTCGAAGGCGAGCTCTTGAAGCTGCGAGGGATTGTTGCGAAAGCCGCTCGGCATCGAGGCGAGCACCGGCGCGTCGGCCCGCCGGGCTGCCTGCCCCGCGAGCGCCGCCGCGGCGGCGTGCAGGCGCTCGCCGGCGGCGTCGAGCCCGGGGCGGCCGAGCTCGGCGGGAGGGTGGCGGTCGAGGAAGCCGGTGTCCGTCTGGCCGGCAAGGAACTCGGGGTGGCGCAGGATCCGGACGAGCAGGTCGCGATTGGTGCGCGGGCCGTGGAGCTCCGCGCGCGCGAGGGCGCCGGCGAGCCGGCGCGCGGCCTCGGTCCGGCTCGGCCCGTGCGCGATCACCTTGGCGAGCATCGGGTCGTAGTGGACGCCGATCTCCGAGCCGTCCTCGACCCCCGAGTCGACGCGGGGACCGCTCGGCACGCGGAAACGGTCCAGGCGCCCGACCGTGGGGATAAACTCGCGCATCGGATCCTCCGCGTAGAGGCGCGCCTCGATCGCATGTCCGTCGAGCCGCGGCTCGAGCGCCTCGAGCGGAAGCGGCGCGCCCTCGGCCACCCGGATCTGAAGCGCGACGAGGTCGAGCCCCGTGACGAGCTCCGTGACCGGATGCTCGACCTGGAGCCGCGTGTTCACCTCGAGGAAGAAGAAGTCGCCGTTCGGGCCGAGCAGGAACTCGACGGTGCCGGCGCCCACGTAGCCGAGCGCCTCACCCGCGCTCACTGCGGCGGCGCCCATCCGGTCGCGCAGGTCGAGGTCGACCGCGGGGGAGGGGCACTCCTCAACGATTTTCTGGTGGCGGCGCTGGATCGAGCACTCGCGCTCGAACAGGTGCACTACGCGCCCGGTCGCGTCGCCGAAGATCTGGATCTCGACGTGGCGCGGGCGCTCGAGCAGGCGCTCGAGCATGAGCGCGTCGTCGCCGAAGGCCGAGGCGGCCTCGCGGCGCGCGCCCGCGACCGCATCGGCGAGCGCCGCCGGCGAGCGCACCGTCCGCATGCCCTTGCCGCCGCCGCCGGCGGAGGCCTTGGCGAGCAGGGGCCAGCCGATCTCCTCCGCGACCGCGGCGAGAGCCTCGCCGTCGAGCCCCGTCACGTTGACGCTCGGGAGCGTAGGCACACCCGCCGCCTCCATGCGCGCCTTGGCTTCGATCTTCGAGCCCATCGCCTCAATCGCGTCCGGCGGGGGACCGACGAAGGTGATCTCCTCGTGCGCGCACGCGCGCGCGAAGTCGGCGTTCTCGGCGAGGAAGCCGTAGCCGGGATGGACGGCGTCGGCGCCCGTGCGGCGCATGGCCTCGACGATCCGCTCGGCGCGCAGATACGACTCCGACGGCGCCGCGCCTCCGAGTGCCACCGCTTCGTCGGCCTCTTGCACGAAGGGCGCGCCTGCGTCGGGCTCGGAGAACACGGCGACCGTGGCGACGCCGAGCTCGCGGCATGTGCGGAAGATCCGCCGCGCGATCTCGCCGCGGTTGGCGACGAGCAGCTTCGAGATCGGGCGAGCGCTCACCGCCGGGTCACATCCGGAAGACGCCGAAGCGGTCCGTCCCCTCGACCTTGTGCGAGTGACAGGCCGACAGTGCCATCCCGAGCGCGGGGCGCGTGTCGCGCGGGTCGATGATGCCGTCGTCGTACAGGCGCCCGGAGTTCTCGAGCGCTCGCGACTCCGACTCGATCTGCGTCTCGATCCCCTCGCGCAGCTCGCGGTCGCGCTCCTCGTCGTACTCGAGCCCGCGCTCGCGCGCGGACGCGCGCGCGACGATCGACATCACGCCGGCGAGCTGCTGCGGACCCATCACCGCCGAGCGGTAGTGCGGCCACGCGATCACGAAGCGCGGGCGGTACGAGCGGCCCGACATCCCGTAGTTGCCCGCCCCGTACGAGGCACCCGCCATCAGGGTCAGGTGCGGCACCGTCGAGTTGGCGACCGCGTTGATCATCTTCGCGCCGTCCTTGATGATCCCGTTCTGCTCGTACTCGCGGCCGACCATGTAGCCGGTCGTGTTCTGCACGAAGACGAGCGGCGTGTCGACCTTGTTGGCGAGCTGAATGAACTGCGCCGCCTTCTGCGACTCCTCCGAGAAGAGCACGCCCTTGGCGTTGGCGAGCACCCCCACCGGGAAGCCGTGAATCGAGGCCCAGCCGGTGACGAGCGAGGTGCCGTAGAGCGGCTTGAACTCGTCGAAGCGCGAGCCGTCGGCCACCCTCGCGATCACCTCGCGCGGGTCGTAGGGCTGGCGCACGTCGACCGAGACGAGCCCGAGCAGATCGTCGGGGTCGTGGATGGGCTCGTCGGCCGGCTCGGTCGGCCCCGGCCCGAGCTTGCGCCACCCGAGGCGACGCACGATCTGCCGTCCGAGGCGCAGCGCGTCGTGCTCGTCGAGCGCCATGTAATCGGCGAGTCCGGAGACGCGCGCGTGCATCTCGGCGCCCCCGAGCTCCTCGTCCTCTGAGACCTCGCCCGTCGCCATCTTCACGAGCGGGGGCCCGCCGAGGAAAACCTTCGCGCGCTCTTTGACGAAGACCGTGTAGTCGCACATCGCGGGGATGTAGGCGCCGCCCGCGGTCGAGTTGCCGAACACGAGCGCGATCGTCGGAATGCGCGCGGCCGATAGGCGCGTAAGCGAGCGGAAGTGCTCACCGCCGGGGACGAACAGTTCGGCCTGGTTCGGGAGGTCGGCGCCGCCCGACTCGACGAGCGAGATCGTCGGCAGGCGGTTCTCGCGTGCGATGTCGAGCGCTCGGAAGACCTTGCGCCAAGTCGACGGGTTGGCCGCGCCGCCGCGGATGGTCGGGTCGTTGGCGACGATCATGCACTCGACGCCCTCGACGACGCCGATCCCCGCGGCCACGCTCGCGCCGACGTGGAAGTCGGTGTGCCACGCCGCGAACGGCATGAGCTCGAGAAAGGGCGCGTCGCGGTCGAGCAGCAGCTCGATTCGCTCGCGCGGGAGGACCTTGCCCCGGCGGCGGTGGCGTTCGACGTAGCGTTCGCCGCCGCCCGCGCGCGTGCGCTCGAGTTCGACCTCGATCCCTCCGACCAGCTCGAGCATGCCCTCGCGGTTCCGCGCGAAGGCCTCGGACTCGCGCTGCACCTTCGTGCCCAGCACCGCCACGGGCGGCAACCTACCGAGTGCGGCACGCGGCGGGCGCCTAGCCGGCGAGAAAGCGCTCTAGGGCCTCGCGGCCGCCGGTTTCGACCGGATCGCCGTGGGCGAAGACAAGCGTGTCGAAGTCCCGATCGAGCTCGAGTAGCCGGCCGACGGCCGACCGGATCTCGCGTTTGACGCGCTCGGAATCATCGCCGAGCAGGCGGTCGGGCACGAAACCGATCTCGCCGCCGTAGCGGATGATCGCGTCGGCAAAGGCGACCACGCCGTCGCCCGCGGCAATGTGGAGGGACGTCTCCTCGGCGCAGATCGCGTCGAGCTCGAGCGCCTCGACGCCCGGCCGCAGCGTGTCGCCGAAGCGGAAGGGCGTGACGCTCGGGCCGCCGTCGGCGAACTCGTGCAGGCCGGCCTCGTGGCACAGGATCGGGCACTCGAAGGCCTCCACGAACCGCTCGGAGTGACGCAGGTGATGGCGGTTGGTGAGGACGATGGCCTCCGGGGTGCCCAATCGCCCCACCGCCTCGACGCCGCCCTCGGGCAGCATCGGGTCGACGAGCGCCGCCGCCTCGCCCGCGACGAAGAGGCTCGACACCTCCATGCCGATGCCCTCGTGGAAGGCGGTCCAGCGGAAGAGGCCGGGCTGAAGCTCGTGCATCTCGGCGGCAGGCTAACCCGGCGGGGGCACGGACGCACCGTCGGACTCGACGGACGCGTGGGGGCGTGCAACGAAGGCGCCGCCTGCCGTCGCGAGGCCACCGACCTCGGCTCCACGCGAGGGCGAGGACGCGCCGCCGAAGGGGTCGCGCAGGGGCCCGTGAGGCCCGCCACACACAGCCCCAGCCCGACTGCTATACACGACGGGCCCCCGACGCAGACGGAGGAGTGAGCGCCGTCGCACGCGCAGCCCAGCCCACAGCTCGACGCGGAGGCTGACAGGTGGCCGCCCCTTCGAGCGCCACCGGAGGCGAGGGCCTCTCGCTTCAGACCCTGATCGTCGCGAGCCTCGCCTCGGCGGGCGCCGCGATCATCGTCTCGCTGTTCTGGCGTCAGGGCACGATCATGGCCGCGGCGATCACCCCGGTCCTCGTCGCGCTCCTCCGCGAGGCCTTCCACCGTCCCGCGCAGGCGATCTCGAGCGCGCGGCCAAGCCTTCCCACCGCCCCGAGGCGCCCGGGCGCGCGCGGGCGCGCGGCTGCGGCCGCGGGAGGCGCGGCGACCGCGGCGACCGCGGCCGGCGCGCGCTCCGACCGCCACGAGGCGACTACCGCGCGGCATACGCAGGCCCTTCGCGACGAGGCCGGCGCGGGCGAGCCCCCGACGCGAGCGCTCAAGCCTGAGACCACGACGCTCGCCGACGTTGCGGACACCGCCGCCTCCCACCCGGCGGGTGGCGAGCCGGCGAGCGCGCCGACGGCTGGCGACCCTCCGACACGTCCGCTCTCCGGCGACGCGGGCGACGCCCCGACGCGGGCGCCGGGAGGAGACGCCGAGACACGCGCGCTCTGGGACGGCCCCGACGCCGCCGCCACCCGGCCACCCTCGAACGGCGCGGAGGACGCGCGAGCTTCGACCGAGGCGACGCGCGCGCTCGGGGGCGGTGACGGCGCCACCGAAGCCACGCGCCCGCTCAGTTCCGGCCGCCCCCCCGAGGGGGCCGACGGCGGACCCTACGCCACCGCGTTCCCCGCCGGCGTCAGCTTCCGGACGTTGCCAGGGTATTTCTCACGCTCCTTCGCCCACTTCGCGAGCGCCGAGCGCCGCTTGAACGCGCCGAGGTAATCGATGAACAGCTTCCCGTGAAGGTGATCGATCTCGTGCTGGAGGCAGCGCGCCAGGAGGTCGCTGGCTTCGACCTCGAACGGTTCGCCGTCGCGGTCGAGCGCGCGGACCACGACCAGCCCCGAGCGCTCGACGTCGCCGTA
>DAIOHA010000077.1:0-6320 GCA_036744955.1 Thermoleophilaceae bacterium
GTGGTCGAGGCCGCGGGCGGCAAGCCGATCCTCTTCTTCCCCGCCCGCCACGACCACTGGCTCGTCCAGACCGGCGACGGCTGGGCGGCCCACGTGGCCGGCGCGATCGGCGTATCGACCGACGCGCAGGCATCGTGGTGGGGCGGGCGCGGGATCGGCACGGTGCCCCACGGACTTATCGCGGCCTACGGAGGCGACACCGTCGCCGCCGCCGAGGCGTTCGCGCGTCGCTTCGCCGACGCCACGAACGTCGTCGTGCTCGTGGACTTCGAGAACGACTCCGTGCGCACCTCGCTCGAGGTCGCCGAGGCGCTCGGTGACCGTCTGTGGGGGGTGCGCCTCGACACCTCGGGATCGATGGTCGACCGCGCGCTGTGGCTGGAGATGGGCACCTTCGACCCGACCGGCGTGAACCCGCGGCTCTTCGAGCGCGTCCGGCGCGCCCTCGACGAAGCCGGTCACGGACGGGTGCGCATCGTCGTCTCCGGCGGCTTCGACGCCGAGCGCATCCGCGAGTTCGAGGCGCTCGGGGCGCCGGTGGACTCCTACGGCGTGGGGTCGGCGCTGCTGCGCGGAGCCAACGACTTCACCGCCGACGTGGTGCGCGTGAACGGGCGCGAGTGCGCGAAGGCGGGCCGGCGCTATGTCGCGAGCGACCGGCTCGAGCTCGTGACGTAGCGGACGGGGCGGCTGGCTAGGTCGCCTCGACGCCGGTGATCATGCCGTTGCGGAAGGCGTCGACGAACAGCCGGTGATCCTCGCGCGTGAGCTCGCCGTACTCGGCGCCGAAGCGACACAGGTCCTCGGCGAAGCCGTCGTCGTCGTCGCCGACCGCATTGAGAATCGCCGCCTCGGTCTCGAAGTCGACGAGCGTCTCGTCGCTCGAGGCGTCGGAGACGCAGTGGACCTTGGCCGTGGCCTTACCGAGCCCGCGCAGGAGCGGCATGATCTCCTCCGGCTCGCTCACCGTGTCCCAGTCGACGTCGCTCGCGTACGGCGAGAGCTCCTGCACGACCTGTCCGTGCCCATCGAGCTCGCACCAGCCGAGCCACGGGTCGGCGTGCGCCTGGAGCGCGCGCTGGGAGAGCGCGGTGCGGTGGCCCTGGTGCTCGAAGTAGTCGCGGATGCGCTCGTCGCGGACGACGCGGCTCGCGGCGGGCACGTTCGCGCGCTTGATCGAGAGGATCACGTCGTTCTCGAGCGCCTGGCTGCGACCCTCGATGAGCAGTGAGTACACGGGCAGGCCGGCGCTCCCGATCCCCACGCCGGTCAGCGTCACGACGTCCTTGACCTTGTAGGAGACGCTCTGCTGGCGGATCCGCTCCGGGATCGTCTCGAGGTACGACTCGTAGGCGCGCATGACGCGAACCTGCTCGTCGAGGTCGAGCCGGCGCTCGCCGGCCGAGTCCTTGAAACTCCGCTCGCCGTCGGAGACCCAGGTGAGCCGGTCGAGCAGCTCGATGCGCGTGTTCTCGCGCGCCTGGATCAGGCTCTTGAGCAGCGCCCCCTCGGTGTTGTCGAGCGTGAGCCGGAACTCCTCGTCGCGCTCCTGCTCGTTGAAGGCCCGGACGCGCCCCAGATACGCCCGCGCGTAGGTGTCGATCATCTCGTGGATCACGCGGTCGGGGAAAGCCTTGGCGAAGCCCAGCAACGCGAGGCTCGCCGCCATCCGCCGCAGGTCCCAGGTGAAGTGGCCGAGGTAGGCCTCGTCGAAGTCGTTGACGTCGAACACGAGCACGCCCTCGGCGTCCATGTAGGTGCCGTAGTTCTCGGCGTGGAGATCGCCCTGGATCCACACGCGGCTCGTGCGCGCGTCGGCCCACGGGTCGTCGAGGCGGTCGACGTCGTGGTAGAAGAGCGGCGCCGAGCCGCGGTAGAAGTCGAACGGCTCCGCGGCCATCTTGCGGAACTTGCGCCGGAAGGCGCGCGGGTTGATCTCGATCAGGTCGGAGAACGAGTCGGCGAGGACGTCGACGATCTCGCGCTGACGCTCCTCGGGGGAGGCGTTGAGGTCACCGACCGACGGCACGCGCGGAACAATAAGCGCTCCCCGCGGCGGCGCGCTCATGCCCCGCCGCGCCCCGCCGATAGGAGCCTGGATCTCCGCGCTCGCGCCCTTGGCCCTCAGCCTCGCCGACGTCGAGCAGTTCGCGCTCACCGACCTCGCGTCGCGGAGGGCGCTGTTGCTCATCGTCGAGCACCGGCCGCTGCTCGACGCGTTCGCCGACACCCTGCTCGATCAGGAGGTGCTACTCCGCGAGGACATCGAGCGGATCGTGGCGCGCGAGGCCCCGCCCCTCGAGGACTTCGTCGAGCCGCCGGTGCCCGAGGTCGCCAGCGGCGGCACGCTTCCGCCGGTCGCCACGCCTGCGCCCGAGGGGGCCGGGCCCGCGGCCCGGCGCTTCGAGCCGCTGCCGCCGGCGCGCAGCGACCGCGACCCCGATCCGGAATAGGGCGCGGATACACTCCCCCGCCCGTGTTTGGCCGAATCGACCATGTCGGCGTCGCCGTGGACGACCTCGAGGCGACGATGGAGCTCTACCGCGACCACTTTCGGATGCGCGAGCAGCACCGCGAGATGGTCGAGGACTTCGGCGTCGAGGCCGTCCTGTTCGAGGTTGGCGAGAGCCACGTCGAGCTGCTGCGCCCTCTGTCCGAGGACACCGGCGTCGGCCGGTTCCTCGAGCGCAACGGCCCGGGCATGCACCACGTCGCGTACGGCACCGATGACATCGACGCGGCGCTCGATGCCGTCCGCTCCGCCGGGATCCGGCTTCTCGACGAGGAGCCGCGACGGGGAATCCGGGACAGCCGCGTCGCCTTCCTGCATCCCAAAGCCACCGGCGGCGTGCTGACCGAGCTGGTGGAGGCGGCGCACGCATGAGCGAGGAGCGCGCGAAGCGCGTCGACGTGGGCTTCTCTGGCGGCCAGGTGCTGTCCCTCCGGCTCTCGGACGACGCCTACCGCTCGCTCGGCGACCAGGTCCGCTCCGGGAGCCAGGGCTGGCACGAGCTCGAGGCCGAGGACTCGAACGTCTCGGTCAACCTCGGCCAGGTCGTCTACGTCCGCCTCGACACCGAGCAGCAGAAGGTCGGCTTCTAGCCGCTTCGGACTTGGCCCGTCGACGGCGCCGCCGCCCCGGCGCCGACGATGCGTAGGCGCCGCCCTCACCGGGCATCCGCGACAGCCAGGCAGGGCCACGAGCCACCGAATCGCATGACCGACACCCACGCCACCGCAACGCCGCCTGTCGACCCCGACGCGGCCGACCGCCCGGCGACCTTCGAGGAGGCCGTCGGCCGGCGGCTGCTCGTCTCCTTCGACGCCGTGACGAGGCTCGACCTCGCCGCGCTGCGCATACTGCGCACGCGCGCGCACGCCCGGCCGATCGAGCGGCTCGTGCTCCGCTACACGATCGCGGGAGAGCACGCCGCCCTGTGGCACGCGATCGCCGTGCTCGGGCTCGTCCTCGACCGTCGCGCGCGCGCCATCTATCTTCGCTCGATCGCGGCGATCGCCGCCACCCAGGCGGCGAACTTCCTGTGCAAGCGGCTGATCGCCCGGGCGCGACCCCTGATCGAGGACCTGCCGCCGCTCGTCCCCACTATCAGCGGGCTCTCGACGCCCTCGGCGCACGCCTCGACCTCGTTCGCGGCGGCGAGCTCGCTCGGCGAGGCGCTGCCGCGTCTGCCGCTGTGGGCGGCCGCGCTCGTCATGACGCTGTCGCGACCGTACATGGGCGTCCACTACCCGTCGGACTCGCTCGCCGGCGCGGTGCTCGGGGCGCTCGTCGCCCGCGAGGCGCGCCGAGCTCACCGCAGGCTCGCTCGGCGGTGAGGATCGGGATCGTCGGCCTGCCCAACGCGGGCAAGTCGTCGCTCTTCAACGCGCTCACCCGCGCCGGCGCCTCGGCCGCGAGCTACCCGTTCACGACCGTCGAGCCGAACGTAGCGGTCGTGGGCGTGCCCGACGAGCGGCTCGAGCGGGTGGCCGAGACGATCGGGGCCACGCCCGTCGCGCACGAGACCATCGCCTTCCACGACATCGCAGGCCTCGTGCGCGGCGCCTCGCGCGGGGAGGGCCTCGGCAACCGCTTTCTCGCCAACATCCGCGAGACCGACGCGATCGTCCACGTCGTGCGCGCCCACGCCGACGAGCAGGTGCCCCACCCCGAGGGCCGCGTCGACCCGCTCGCCGACGTCGAGACGATCGAGACGGAGCTCCTGCTCGCGGACCTCGAGGGCGCCGAGCGCCGGCTGGAGCGCGTCGCCCGACAGGCAAAGTCGCGCGAGCCGGCCGCGGTCGCCGAGGAGGCTTGGCTGCGCGAGCTGATCGCCGCGCTCGGGGAGGGACGTCCGGCGCGCGCGGTGCCGCCGCCCGACGAGGCGCCCGACGCGCTGCGCGCCCTCGGGCCGATCTCCGCGAAGCCCGTGCTCTACGTGGCGAACGTGGGCGAGGAGGGGCCGTTCGAGCCACCGCCCGCCCTCGGCGAGCGCGCTCGCGACGAGGCGGCCGGCGTGCTCGCGGTGAGCGCACGCCTCGAGGCCGAGCTCGCCGAGCTCGACGCCGCCGAGGCGGCGGCAATGCGCGAGGAGCTCGGCGCGCCCGAGTCGGGCCTCGCGCGTCTCATCCGCGCCGCCTTCGAGCTGCTCGAGCTGATCTCCTTCTTCACCGCCGGCGAGGGCAAGGAGGCACGCGCGCACGCCGTCGAGCGCGGGACGACCGCGTGGGGTGCCGCGGGAAAGATCCACACCGACATCCAGCGCGGCTTCGTGCGGGCCGAGGTCGTCGCCTGGGACGAGCTCGTGAAGGCCGGAGGCTATGCGGGCGCGCGCGAGCGGGCGGCGCTGCGCCTCGAGGGGCGCGACTACGAGCTGCGCGACGGAGACGTGATGACCGTGCGGTTCACGCCCTAGCGCCGCGATCGCGGCGGCGCGACAATCCGCGCGTGCGGGTCGACTTCTTCTTCGGAGCGATGTCCCCCTACTCGTGGTTCGCCGCCGAGCGCATCGATGCGGTGTTGCCCGAGGCGAGCTGGCGCCCGGTGTTCGCCGGCGGCCTCTTCCGGGCCGCCGGGCGGGCCTCGTGGGGCCTCGACGAGCGCCGCGCCGCCGGCATCGCCGACTGCGAGGCGCGGGCCGCCGCACACGGGCTCGGGCCGATCCGCTGGCCCGAGCCGTGGCCGACGAACGACGTCCTCGTGGCCCGAGCGATGATCGTCGCCGCCGAAGCGGCCGTGCTGAGGCCGTTCGCGCTCGCGGCCATGCGACTCGCCTTCCGCGAGGGCGCGGACCTCGGCGAGCCGGCCGCCGCGGCGGAGGCGGCGAGGCGGGTGGCGCTCGACCCGGAGGAGGTGGCGCAGGGAGCCCCACGGCCGGAGGTCAAGGAGCGGCTACGCACGGAGACCGACGCGGCGCACGCGCTCGGAGTGATCGGCGTGCCCTCGGTGGTGGTCGGCGACGAGGTGTTCTGGGGCGATGACCGTCTCGAGCAGGCGGCCGCGACCGCACGCTCGGCCGCCGCCGGGTAGCCTGCGTGGCGATGGCCCGCACCCGGCGCCGATCGAAGAGGCCCCGCCGACCGATCAACGGGCGAGTCGTCGCCATCACCGGCGGCGCCCGGGGTCTGGGGCTCGCAATGGCGGAGGCGATCAGCGCCCGCGGCGGGCGCGTCGCGATCGGCGACCTCGACGCCGACCTGGCTGCGGCCGAGGCGGCGAGGCTCCCTCACGACGCCGTCGGCCTACCGCTCGACGTGACCGACCACGAGTCCTTCGCCCGCTTTCTCGAGGATGTCGAGGCCCGGCTCGGGCCGCTCGACGTGCTCGTGAACAATGCCGGGATCATGGTCGTCGAGCCTTTCCTGGCCGAGCCCGAGGTGCTCACCCGGCGCCAGTTCGAGATCAACGTGCACGGGGTCATCACCGGCATGCGGCTCGCGATCCCGGGCATGCAGCAGCGGCGGAGCGGCCACGTCGTCAACGTCGCCTCGGCCGCGGGCAAGATCGGGGTCGCCGGCGAGGCGGTTTACGTCGCGACCAAGCACGCGGTCGTCGGGCTCAGCGAGGCGGTGCGCTACGAGCTGCGCGGCACGGGCGTCGAGATGTCGGTGGTCATGCCCGGCCTCGCCAACACGGAGCTCGCCTCGGGCATGAGCGCCGGCCGCGGGGTCAAGCTCGTCGAGCCGCACGAAGTCGCGACCGCCGTCGTTGATGCGCTCGAGAACCCGCGCCTCAACGTGTACGTCCCGTCGTCGCTCGACGGCCTCTTCCGCTTCAGCGCCCTCCTGCCCCAGGCGGCGCGCGACGCGATGAACCGCCT
>DAIOHA010000078.1:0-6256 GCA_036744955.1 Thermoleophilaceae bacterium
ACCTTGTCGAACTGGTGCACGCGGAAGATGCCGCGCGTGTCGCGCCCCGCCGCGCCCGCCTCGCGGCGAAAGCAGGTGGAGAAGCCCGCGTAGCGGCGCGGCAGCTCGGCCTCGGCGACCAACTCACCCGCGTGCAGCGAGGCGAGCGGAACCTCCGAGGTGCCGACGAGGTAGAGGTCGTCGTCCTGCACGCGGTAGATCTGCTGCTCGGTGTCGGGCAGGAAGCCGGTGCCGAACATCGCGTCCTCGCGCACGAGCACCGGCGGGATCACCGGCTCGAAGCCCTGCTCGCCCGCGCGGTCGATCGCGAAGCGCACGAGCGCAAGCTCGAGCAGGACGAGCGGGCCGCGCAGGTAGGTGAAGCGCGAGCCGGCCGCGCGCGCGCCCGCCTCCATGTCGACTAGTCCGTCGAGCAGCTCGAGGTGGTCGCGCCCCTGCGCGCCCGCCTCGCCGACCTCGCGCAGGACCTGCTCCTCGTCCGGGGCCGAGCCGGCCGGCGGGTTGGGCACGGCCAGCATGGCCGCGCCAAGGCGCTCCTCGACCGCCGCGACCTCCGCCTGCAGCTCCTTCACGCGTGCCGCCACTTCGCGCATCGCCGCGATCGCCTCGGCGGCGTCGCCGCCCTCGCGCTTGGCCGCGGCTATCCCGTCGCTGGCGCGGTTCTGCTCGGCCCGCAGGTCCTCGAGCTGCGGCAGCAGCTCGCGCCGGCGCTCGTCGAGCGCGAGCAGCTCGTCGAGCGCGCCGGCGACCTCGTCACCGCGCCGCGCGAGCGCCGCCCTCGCGGCGTCCGGGTCGCGACGGATGGCGCGTAGGTCGAGGACGGCGCCTCCGCCTGGCCGGACTCAGTTGCCCTTGCCCGCGTACTTCGCCACGAACGCCGCGACGTCGTCGGCGTCGCGCCCGACGACGATGTTGGCGGGCATGATCGCGCCCGAGAAGCCGCCGTTGCGTATCGCGTATAGGACGTTGTCGGGGGACTCGCGGCGCTGGTTGAAATTGGGTCCGTTCGTGCGCTCGCCGTTGTCAGTCGGCGAGCGCTCCGGCTTCGAGCCCTGCGCGCCCGCGGCGTCGAGGGTGTGGCAGCCCGAGCACCGCTCCTGGAAGAGCGCCGCGCCGCGCTTGACCTGCTGCGGGTCGCTCTGGGCGACGTCGATCGAGTCGCCGCAGGCGGCGGCGCTCGCCGCAAGGGCGGCGGCCGAGGCCAGGGAGAGGGCGATCCGGGGCGGGCGCACGGGCGCCGATCTTATCGCCGGCCCGGCGGTCGGACCCGTCGCGAGGCCCCCTCCGCGCGCCAAGTCGCGCCGCCTCGGGGCCGCCGCTCCGTGCAACGCCGCGTGCACGGCGGGGGGCTCGCGGCCGTCTGGGAGAATGGTGTCCCATGCGCTCGATCTGGAAGGGCACTATCTCGTTCGGGCTCGTGAACATCCCCGTCTCGGTGGGGATCGCCACGCAGCGCTCGGACCCGAAGTTCCGCACGCTCGACCGCGAGACGCTGCAGCCGATCAAGCAGCAGCTCTTCTCGCCCACGCGCGGCGAGGTCGTCGCCCGCGAGGACACGGTCAAGGGCTACGAGGTGTCGAAGGACCAGTTCCTGCCGGTGACCGACGAGGAGCTCGAGGCGGTCGCCGTCGAGCGCCGGCGCACGATCGACCTCGTCGCCTTCGTCGACCTCGACGAGATCGACCCTGTCTACTACGACCGCACCTACTACCTCGAGCCCCAAGAGGGCGCGAACAAGCCCTACGCGCTGCTCGTCGACGCGATGAAGCGCACGGGCAAGGCCGCGCTCGGCAAGATCGTCATGTCGAGCCGCGAGCACGTGGTCCTTCTGCGGCCCGCGGGCGACGCCCTTGTCGCCGAGCTCCTCTTCTACCCAGAGGACGTGCGCCCCAAGGAGGAGATCGACGATCGCGTGCGCGACGTGGAGGTGACCGACGCCGAGCTCTCCATGGCCACGCAGCTCGTCGAGAGCCTTGCGCGTCCGTTCGAGCCGTCCGATTTCGAGAACGAGCACAAGCGCGAGCTGCTCGCCCTGATCGAGCGCAAGCTCTCGGGCGAGGAGGTGCCCGTGCCGGTCGAGGTGCCGGCGGCAGAGCCGGTGCCCGACCTCATGGCGGCCCTCAAGGCGAGCATCGACCAGGCCAAGGACGCGTCGCCGGTGCCGGCGGCCGCCACCGAAGACGGCGGCGACGAGTCGGCGAGCGGCAAAGGGCGCAAGCGATCGGGCAGCCGCAACGGTAAGGCGAAGTCGGGCTCCGGGGGCTCGCGAGGGTCCGGCGGCTCGGGCGCTAAGGCGAAGCGCTCCGCTTCGAAAAGCGGATAGTCGTCCCCTCGTACTCGGGGCATACCTCTAGGCCATCCATGAGCTCGGCGATGAAGGCGAGGCCGCGGCCGCCCTCGGCGAGCTGGCGCCGCAGCTCGAAGCGGTGCACGAACACGCCGGAGTCGGCGACGGAGAGGTCGAGCTGCCCGTCGTGCTCGGACACGAGAATCTCGACACGGTCGTCTGGTGACTCGGAGCCGTGGCGGATCGCGTTCGTCACCGCCTCGTTCAGCGCGAGTTTCACCTCGTAGCGCTCGGCCTCGGCGAAGCCGGCCGCGGTCGCGGCGTGGTCGACGAATTCGCGTACCTCGGCGAGCCGCTCAAGCCGCGCCGGGATCGACAGCGCGCGCCGATCGCCTCCCTCGGAGTCCCGCTCCCCCATTGCTCGCCCCCTACCCGCGCACGCGAGCGAAGCCGACCTCTCGGCGCGGCCGCGACCTCCGCGGGCGGAGGGTGGCGTCTGCTAAGAGTCGCCCATGGCCCCGGCGCTGCGGCCGACCCGCAAGCGAGTCCTCGTGCTCGGGGCCGTCGTCGTGGTGGCCATCGTCGTCGTCGTGCTCCTCATCGCGGGAGGGTCGGAGACCCGCACTCGCTACGGCGACGTATGGCCGGCACCCGCGGGCGGCGAGCGACCCGCCGTTCCGTTCGGCCAGGCCGTACGGCTCAAGACCTCGCGCACGACGATCGAGGTGCGCCCCTTCGGCTTCTCGCGCCAGCCGGCGAGCGCGGCGGCCGGCCCCTCGATCACCATCGACCTGAGCGTGCGCAACGTCGGGCGCGAGCCCTATCTCGACCAGCCGACCCAGGCGGCCGCCGTCGTCCTCGGCGCCGGCGACGAGCTCGACCGCATCTACGAGCCCGTGGGGCGTTGCCGCGGCGTCTCCCCCGACACGGTGCGTCTGTCGCCGGGCGAGTCGCGGCGATGGTGCGTCGCGTTCGAGAACCGCGGACGACCCGAGCTGTTCGTGTATGCGCCCGAGGCGGGTCTCCCACGCGATCGCGGGGCGCCCGAGTCGGCGGCGTGGCGGCTCGATCGGCGCGCTCGCGCCGGCGGCTAGTCGCGTCAACACCTCGGGCGGCTCGTCGACACCGTCCGCGCCCGCGTCGGTGGACGGCCGGCTACAGCAGCCCGCCCGTGCCCGCCGCGCGCAGCGCGAGCGTGACGATGGCGAGCGCTCCGACGGCCATGATGCCCATCTCGCGGCGCACGACCCGCCGCGCGATCGCCGCCTGCTCGCTGCGCTCGAGCGCGTCGATGTCGCCGACCTCCGCGAGCTCGCGCTGGGCCGCGCCGACGCGCATCGCCTCGCTCACGAGGGCGACGACGAGCGGCGCGGTCCCGTAGACGACGTGCAGTGCGTCCGGCGCGCGCCGGCCCGAGCCGACCAACAGCAGCCCGACAACGACCTGCACGACCACGAGGACCTGGGCGATCCGCAGGAGGTACCAGAAGGCGACCGACGGCTCGCGGCGCAGCCAAGCGACCGCGCCCCAACCACCGGCGAGCAGGTTCGCTGCGAGCACGGCGAGCGCTAGAGCGGCGTGGACGCCGCTCAACAAGCGCCCTTCGGCACTAAGTTGCAAAGTGTCACAAAGTTGGTATACCGGAGTGTCCGATGCTGCAGAGCTACCTGCCCGTCCTCGTGTTCCTGGCCCTCGGCGTCGGGGTGGGCCTGCTCTTCACGGCAATCAACGGGTGGCTCGGCCCGCGCCGGCCGTCGCGCATCAAGAGCGAGCCGTACGAGTGCGGGCTGCCCTCCGAGGTCACGAGCAACTTCCGCTTCGGGATCAGCTTCTACCTGATCGCGATGCTGTTCATCCTCTTCGACATCGAGGTCGTGTTCCTCTACCCGGTCGCCGTGCAGCTCGAGGCGTTCGGGGTCTTCGCGCTCGTCGAGACGACGATCTTCATCGTCCTCCTGGGCGTCGCCTACGTGTTCGTCTGGCGGCGCGGAGCGCTCGAGTGGAGATAAGGCGCCAGCCGCTCCAGACGGAGCCCCAGAGCTTTCCTCCCAAGGGCCCCGAGGAGCTCCGCGTGCGCCAACTTCGCGCGCGTCAGATGCTGCGCGGTGAGCTCGAGGACGCCCAGCTCTCGGAGTACGTCGAGTCGCGCCTCGGCCTCACCACGCTCGAGAAGGCCCAAAACTGGGCGCGCGCGAACGCGCCGTGGCCGCTCACCTTCGGGCTCGCGTGCTGCGCGATCGAGATGATCTCCGTGGTCGGCGCGCCGCGCAACGACGCCGCGCGCTTCGGCGCCGAGGTCTTTCGCGCCTCGCCGCGCCAGGCCGACATGATCATCCTCTCGGGGCGCGTGGCCATGAAGATGGCCCCGGTCATCCGCCGCATCTACGACCAGATGCTCGAGCCGAAGTGGGTGATCTCGATGGGCGCGTGCGCCTCGAGCGCGGGCATGTTCAACAACTACGCGCTCGTGCAGGGCGCCGACCGCTTCCTCCCCGTGGACGTCTACGTCCCCGGCTGCCCCCCGCGGCCTGAGGCGCTCCTGCACGGCATCAACCGCCTCCAGGAGAAAATCAAGGGACAGCCCGACCTCGGCTGGCGCGAGCGCTACCAGGCCCAGGGCACCGAGGAGGTCTGGGGCCGGACGGGCGGCGAGGGCGTGCCCGGGGAATCGCTGCGGTGATAGACGCGACGGGGCTCGAGCTGATCGCTCGGGCCGTAACCGGCTCGGTCGGCGAGGGCTCGGTGCGGAGCACGATCTTCTTCCGCGACGCGGCCACGCTCGACGTCCGCCCCGAGGACGTGCGCCGGGTGGTCGGCTACCTGCGCGAGGACGCCGACGAGCCCTTCGACGTGCTCGCGAGCCTGCACGGCTGCGACTACTTTCCGGCCGAGCCTCGGCTCGGGGTGCATTACCAGCTGCTGTCGACCGAGCGGCGCGAGCGACTCGGCGTGCGCGTGCGCCTGACCGTGGAGGCGGCGGAGACCGCGGGCGTGCCCACGGTCACCGACATCTTCCCGACCGCCGACTTCCAGGAGAAGGAGGTCTTCGACTTCTTCGGCGTTCGCTTCGCCGGCCACGAGGACCTCCGGCGCATGCATATGCCCGAGGACTACGAGGGCCACCCCCAGCGGCGCGACTTCCCGATGGGCGGCGAGCCCGTCCTCTACACCTTCAACGAGCACCAGGTCCCGCGCTGGTATGAGTAGCCCCGGCCTGTCGACGCCGTACCGCCGGCGCGAGGAGTCGGTGACGCTCGAGCGTATGGAGGCGCCGCTCGCGGGTACGCACGTCGAGCCCGACGCCGAGCTCTTCACGATCAACATGGGGCCCCACCACCCCGCCACGCACGGGGTGCTGCGCCTCCTGTGCACGCTCGAGGGCGAGGTCGTGCGCGACGTCACCCCGCTCGTCGGCTACGTCCACACGGGCATCGAGAAGAGCTGCGAGGACCAGCAGTACTGGAAGGTGATCACGTTCGTCGAGCGGATGGACTACCTGGCCTATTACTTCAACGCGTACGCCTTTTGCACGGCGGTCGAGCGCCTGCTCGACGAGGAGGTGCCGCGACGCGCGCAGTACCTGCGCGTCGCGCACATGGAGCTCAACCGGATCGCGAGCCACCTGTTCTGGCTCGGGACCGCGGCCCTCGACCTCGGGGCGGTCACCATGCTTTGGTGGGCGCTGCGCGACCGCGACATGATCCTCGACCTGTTCGAGATGTCGGGCGGCCAGCGCCTCCATCCGCGCTACTTCCAGGTCGGGGGGGTGATCGAGGATATCCCGCCGGGGTGGGCGCGCAAATGCCTCGACTTCGTGGACCAGATGCGCACGCGCATCGACCAGTACGAGGCGCTCCTGAACGAGAACCAGATCGTGCTCGAGCGCCTTCGCGGCGTGGGGATCGTCTCGCAGGAGCGGATGAAGGCGCTCGGAGTGACCGGACCTCTCCTGCGCGCGACGGGCGACCC
>DAIOHA010000079.1:0-6247 GCA_036744955.1 Thermoleophilaceae bacterium
GTCGAGGCGCGGCTCGAGCGCGCCGAGGTTCTCCTCGATCCGCTCGGGCGAGGTCGCCATCGGGATGGTGGCGACGCGGTCTTGATCAACGAGCCATCGCAGCGCGACCTGTGCAGGTGTCGCGCCGTGCGCGGCGGCGATCTCGCGCAGCGTGTGGTCGCCGGGTACGCGGCCGCGTGCAAGCGGCGAGTACGCGGTCAACAGGAGGTCGTGCTCGGCTGCGAGCTCCCGCAGCCGCGGCTGCCCGAGGAAGGGGTGGTACTCGACCTGGTTGCAGAGGATCGGGGCGTGCTCGAGCGCCTCGTGCACGAGCGACGGCGGGAAGTTCGACAGGCCGATGCTTCGCGTCCGGCCGGCGTCCATCATCGCGACCATCGCGGCGAGCGTCTCGCCGAGCGGCACCTCCGGCGACGGCCAGTGGATGTCAACAGGTCGACCTGGTCGGTGTCGAGGTGGCGCAGGCGCGCGTCGGTCGCGGGGCCCACGCGGTCGCGCGTGAGATCCGAGGTCCATAGCTTCGTGGTGAGGAAGATCTCCTCGCGCGGCACGCCGCTCGCGGCGATGGCCGCCCCGACGCGGTCCTCATTCTCGTAGGCCTGGGCGGTGTCGAGGTGGCGATACCCGACCGACAGCGCATGCGCCACCCCGCGCTCACACTGCGACCCCGACAGCTGGAAGGTCCCGCAGCCGAGCGCGGGAACCTCGACGCCCTGCACCGGCTTCACGTGCATCGCGCCGCCCTACCCGTGCGCCGTCGGGCCCACTCGCCGCGCCCGCCCTTAGACCTTGCCCGTAGTCACCTGGCGCGCGTCGTGGGGGTCGCCTGGGGGCTCGTGGTCGGCTGGCGGCTGACGCACCACCGGCCGCCTCGCGGCGCCCGCCTCGTCGAGGCGGCGCACTGGCGTCGAGTAGGGCGCTTCCTGAGCGATCGACGGGTCCTCGGCGGCCTCCTCGAGTACCGCCCGCAGCGCGTCGACGAAGCCGTCGAGGCGCTCCTTCGGCTCGGTCTCGGTCGGCTCGATGAGCATGGCCTCGTCGACGAGCAGCGGGAAGTAGACGGTCGGCGGGTGGACGCGGTGGTCGAGTAGGCGCTTGGCGATGTCGAGCGTCTTTATCCCGAGGTTGCGCTTCGCGCCGTTGCCCGAGACGACAAACTCGTGCATGCACGTGCGGTGGAAGGCGATCGGCAGGTGCTCGCACAGCCCGGCATCGGCGAGGCGGGCGCGCAGGTAGTTCGCGTTTAGCACGGCCGCGTCAGAGGCCTCGCGCAGGCCGTCGCCCCCGAGCGAGCAGATGTAGGCGTAGGAGCGCACGAAGACGCCGAAGTTGCCCTGAAACCCGCGCAGCCGCCCGATGGACTTCGGCCGCTCATAGTCGAGGTCGTAGAGGGGTCCCGAGCCGTTGCCGGAGTCGACCTCGACGACCTGCGGACGGGGCAGGAACGGCTCGATGCGGTCGGATACGGCGATCGGGCCCGCACCGGGCCCCCCTCCCCCGTGCGGCTGGGAGAAGGTCTTGTGCAGGTTGAAGTGGACGATGTCGAAGCCCATGTCGCCCGGCCGCGAGATGCCCATGACCGCGTTCAGGTTCGCGCCGTCGTAGTAGAGGGTGGCTCCCGCGCCGTGGACGATCTCGGCGATCTCCGTGATGTTGCGGTCGAACAGGCCGAGCGTGTTCGGGTTGGTGAGCATGAGGCACGCGACGTCCTCGTCGGCCTTCGCGCGCAGGTCGTCGAGATCGACGCCGCCGTCGGCGGCCGTCCCGACCTTCACCACCTTGTAGCCCGCCATACGCACCGTCGCGGGGTTCGTCCCGTGCGCCGTGTCGGGGGTGAGCACCTTCGTGCGCACCTGCCCGCGGTCGTCGTGGTAGGCGCGCGTGAGCAGGAGCCCCGCGAGCTCTCCGTGCGAGCCCGCGCTCGGCTGGAGCGACACGTGCGGGAGCCCGGCGACCTCGGCGAGCGCGCGCCCGAGGCGCCACATCAGCTCGAGCGCTCCCTGTGCGTACTTCGCCTCCTGCGCCGGGTGCAGGCGCGCGTGCCCCGAAAGCGCGGCGACGCGCTCGTTCACCTTCGGGTTGTGCTTCATCGTGCACGAGCCGAGCGGGTAGAAGCCCGTGTCGAGGTCGAAGTTCTTCTTCGACAGGTTGTTGTAGTGACGCACGATCTCGGGCTCTGAGACCTCGGGCAGCACGGGCGCGACTGCGCGCAGCTCGCTGCGTGGGATGAGGGCCTCGAGCGGCGTCTCGGGCACGTCCGCCTCGGGCGCGGTGAACGCCCGCCGGCCCGCCTGCGAGCGCTCGTAGATCGTCACGGTCTCCTCGCCGCCGGGCGCGAAACCTTCCACCGGTGCGCTCACGCGGCCACCCCCTCGCGGACAGCGCTCGCGTGGCGCGCCAGCCGATCGATGTCGGCGCGCGTGCGCCGCTCGGTGATTGCCACGAGCAGACCGTCGGGGTACTCCGGGTAGTCCTGGCCCAGGCGGAGGCCGGGGTTGATGCCGTCGGCGCGTGCGGCCTCGGCCAGCGCGTCGAGCTCGGGGACCCGCACCGCGAACTCGCGCACGACCGGGCCGGGGTTGATCGGCTCGAGCCCGAGCGCCTCGCGCGCGTAGTGGGTGCGCTGCGCCATCAGCTCGCCGAGCTCGACGATCCCCTGCCGCCCGAGCCAGGCCAGGTAGACCATTCCGGCGAGCGCGTTCAGCGCCTGCGAGGTGCAGATGTTGTGCGTAGCTTTCTCGCGGCGGATGTGCTGCTCGCGCGTCTGGAGGGTGAGCACGAAGCCGCGCTTCCCGTCGACGTCGACCGTCTCGCCAGCGATCCGGCCGGGCATCTTGCGCAGGTAGCGCTCCGCAGCGGCGTAGAAGCCGAACGAGGGACCGCCGAAGTCGAGCCGGTTGCCGAGCGTCTGCCCCTCCCCCACGGCGACGTCGACGCCGTAGTCGCCGGGCGGCCTGAGAATCCCGAGCGTGAGCGGGTCGACCGCGCACACGCACAGAGCGTCGGTACGCTTCGCCGCCTCGACGAGCGGACCGAGCTCCTCGACGGTCCCCAGGTAGCTCGGCTGCTGAAGGAAGACGGCGCTCGTCTCGTCGTCGACCGCGGCGGCAAGGGCCTCGACGTCGGTCCGGCCCCCCTCGTCGAGTGCGACCTCCTCGACGCGGCAGCCGAACCCGCGCGCGTAGGTGGTGAGCGTCTCGCGCGAGTGCGGATGCACGCCGCGCGAGGCGACGAGCTTGCCGCGCCCGTTCTCGAGCTTCGCGAGGTAGCCCGCCGAAGCGACTGAGGACGGGCCCTCGTAGAGCGAGGCGTTCGAGACGGGCAACCCCGTGAGCTCGGAGATCGCCGTCTGGAACTCGAACATGACTTGTAGGCCGCCCTGCGAGATCTCCGGCTGGTACGGCGTGTATGGCGTCAGAAACTCCGAGCGCTGAGTGATCGACTCGACGAGCGCGGGGACGTAGTGGTCGTACATGCCGCCGCCGGCGAAGGTGACCTCCGCGTCGGCGTCGCGGTTGCGATCTGCGAGGGCGCCGAGGTGCTCGGTCACCTCCTGCTCCGCCATCCCAGGGGGCAGCTCGAGCTCGCGCCCGAGGCGGACGTCGGCCGGGATGTCGGCGAACAGGTCCTCGAGCGAGGCGACGCCGATCGCGTCGAGCATCGCGCGGCGGTCGGCGTCGGTGGCGGAGGTGTAGCGGCTCATCTCGTGTCGATACGCGGCGCGCTCGGGTGGAGGCTCAGCTCTGCTGCACGAGCTTCTGGTAGCTCGCCGCGTCGAGCAGCCCGTCGCGCTCACCGGGGTCGATCAAGCGCACCCGCACCATCCAGCCCTCGCCGTAGGGATCCTCGTTGACCGCCGCCGGCTCGTCGCCGAGCGCCTCGTTGACGGCAACGATCTCGCCCGACAGCGGCGCCATCACGTCGGAGACCGCCTTCACCGACTCGACCTCGGCGTAGGAGTCGTCCTTGCGCACCTGCGCGCCGACCTCGGGCGGGTCGAAGAACACGACCTCGCCGAGCGCGTCCTGCGCGAACCACGTGATGCCGAAGGTCGCCTCCTCGCCGTCGATCCGCGCCCAGTCGTGGTCGCTGTGGTAGAGCAGGTCCTCGGGATAGCTCTCCTGGGCAGCCAACGGTTATTGGTCCTCCTTGGAGTAGAGCGGCTTCTCGCGCACCTCGGCGGTGCGCCGGCGCCCACGCACGTCCACCTCGATGGCGGTCCCGGGCGCGGCGGCGGAGGCGGGAACGTATCCGATTCCGATGCCCCGCTCGAGGCACGGCGAGAGGGTGCCGCTCGTGACGACTCCAGCCGGCTCGCCCTCGACGAGCACCGGGTTGCCATGACGCGGGATCCCCGGGCCGGTGAAGGCGAACGGCACGAGCCGCTCCGCCGGCTCACCCGCCGCGCGCAAGCGGTCCGCGCCCACGAAATCGGTATCGAGCTTCACCGCCCAACCGAGTCCCGCCTCGATCGGCGTGCGGTCCTCGGAGAGGTCGTTGCCATAGAGCGGGTAGCAGACCTCGAGGCGCAGGGTGTCACGCGCGCCCAGCCCGGTGGGTGCCGCACCGCTCTCGACGAGCGCGTCCCACAACGGGGGCGCGTCGTCGGGCGCGCACAGGAGCTCGGCGCCGTCCTCGCCGGTGTAGCCGGTCCCGCACACGAGGCAGCTCACGCCGGCCAGGCGCGCGCGGGCGGTGCGCATGCGGGCGGGCGCCTCGCCTTCGTCGAGGCGCTCGGCGAGGATCGCGCGCGCCCGCGGCCCCTGAAGGGCGAGCATGGCGTAGTCGGGCGCGGCATCGCGGACCTCGACGTCGTAGCCCTCGGCGTGCTCGGCGAGCCACGCGTGGTCGCGCTCGTGGTTCGACGCGTTCGTGACCGTGAGGTAGCGCCCGTCCTCGAGCCGGTAGGAGAAGAGGTCGTCGAGCACGCCCCCGTCCTCGCGGCAGAGGAGCGAGTACTGGGCGCCGCCCTCGCGCAGGCGCGCGAGATCGTTCGAGAGCAGGCGCTGGAGAAAGGCCTCGGCCTCCGGCCCGGAGGTCTCGACCTGACCCATGTGCGAGACGTCGAACACGCCGGCGCCTCGGCGCACCTCGAAGTGCTCGGCGCGGATGCCGGGCTCGTAATGCACGGGCATCTCCCAGCCCGCGAAGGGAACGAGTCGCGCGCCCGCGGCGGCGTGGCGCTCGTGCAGGGCGGTGCGGCGGAGCGTTTCGATCGCGGAGGCGGCCAAGGCCGGACGAGGCTACCAACGGGCCCTTGGGCGGCCCGCGCCCTCAGAGGACCGGCGGCCCCGCTCGGCGGGGCCTACTCCTCCTTGAGGAACGGCGGGACGTCGATCTCCTCGTCGTCGATCTCGAGCGACGAGCGCTGGCCCTGGTCGAACAGCGGTGGGCTGCGCCGTGGCTCCTCGCGGGCCTCGCGCCGCCCCGACCGCTCGCGCTCCGCGGGCTCGAAGCGCGGGACCGAGGTCTGATGGCCCCCGCCCCCGTCGAAGCCCGTGGCGATCACCGTGACCCGCACCTCGTCCTCGAGGTCCTCGTCGATGACCGCGCCGAAGATGATGTTCGAGTTGCGGTCGGAGGCGGCCTGCACGATCTCGGCCGCCTCGTTGACCTCGAACAGGCCGAGGTCGCCGCCGCCCGTGATGTTGAGCAGGATCCCGGTGGCGCCCTCGACCGACTGCTCGAGCAGTGGGCTCGAGATCGCTCCCCGCGCCGCCTCGGCGGCACGGTTCTCGCCGGCGGAGGTGCCGATGCCCATGAGCGCCGAGCCGGCGTCGCGCATGATCGTGCGCACGTCGGCGAAGTCGAGGTTGATCAGGCCCGGGATCGTGATCAGGTCGGTGATGCCCTGGACGCCCTGGCGCAGGACGTTGTCGGCCTCGCGGAAGGCGTCGAGGATGCTCGTGCGCCGCTCGACGATCGACAGCAGCTTCTCGTTGGGGATGACGATGAGCGTGTCGACCTGCTCGCGCAGCCGGTCGATGCCCTCGGCCGCCTGGCGCGTGCGCCGGCCGCCCTCGAAGGCGAACGGACGGGTGACCACGCCGACGGTGAGCGCGCCGATCTCGTTCTTCGCCACCTCGGCGATCACCGGCGCCGCGCCCGTCCCCGTGCCGCCACCCTCGCCGGCGGTGATGAAGACCATGTCCGCGCCCTTGAGCGCCTCCTTGAGCTCGTCGCGGCTCTCGCTAGCCGCACCCTGGCCGATCTCGGGGCTCGCGCCCGCGCCGAGGCCGCGCGTGAGCTG
>DAIOHA010000080.1:0-6241 GCA_036744955.1 Thermoleophilaceae bacterium
AGACCTTCGGTTCCGTAGACCGACGCTCTATCCAGCTGAGCTACGGGCGCTCGGCCCCGGGAGGTTAGCGAGCCTGCCGCGGGCGTTTGGCCTCCCTGCATTCCCCCGCTCGCGCACCGTGCGGCGCGCACGTCGACAGCGGAGAGGGCGGGATTCGAACCCGCGAGAGAGCTTGCGCCCCCTACTCGCTTAGCAGGCGAGTGCCTTCAGCCGCTCGGCCACCTCTCCGGGAGCCGGGATTGTATGGCCGAGTTGGCGCCGCGCCCACCTGCCTTCTGGCCGCATACTCGTTTCGACCCGCTCGCAGCGGGTACCACCTGTGCGGTGGAGGTACCCGGCCCCGCCACGCCCGACCAGCCGATGCCCGGCGGACCGCCGAGCGTCCCCGAGCCTTCCCCATCGCCGATGCCGGGGGAGCCGGGGCGGCCCGGGGTGCCGGAGCCGTCGCCGCCGACCGAGCCCGAGCCGGGCCGGCCGGATGTCCCGGAGCCCGACCCCAAGGGCCCCGAGACGCCGGACGCGCCCATCGAGCCCGAGCCGCAGGTACCGCCGGAGACGGACCCCGCGATCTAGCCCTAGCGGTGGCCGGCCTCGTCCCGGAGGGGCGTAGAACGGTCCAGATAGCGAGCAAGGCAAGGGTCCGACCGTCTCTGAAAAGGTAGGAAGGCCAAGCCCGGCCTGTAACGAATTGGGCCCGCAAACGTACACAGGATGACTAACCCGGATTCGCCCCAAACTCAGGCAGCCGCCCTCGTCGATCGCGGCGAGGAACAAGGCTGCCTGAACCTGTCCGAGCTAGAGGAGTTCGTTCAGGCGCTCGGGCTGCAGGAGGACGACGTGCGAGAAATTTACGAACTGATCGACGAGAAGAACATCGAGGTGAGCGATGACTGCGGCCGCTCCGGCGTCGAGGCGACCCGTTACCTGAACGAGAACCTCGCCGGGACGACCACCGACGCGCTCCAGCTCTTCCTCAACGAGATCCGGCGCTACCCGCTGCTCACCGCGGCGGAGGAGGTCGAGCTCGCCAAGGCCATCGAGCGCGGCGACATGGAGGCCAAGGAGCGGATGATCAACTCCAACCTCCGCCTCGTCGTCTCGATCGCCAAGAAGTACCAGGGCCAGGAGCTGGGCCTGCTCGACCTCATCCAGGAGGGCATCTTCGGCCTTATCCGCGCGGCCGAGAAGTTCGATTGGCGCAAGGGCTACAAGTTCTCGACCTACGCGACGTTCTGGATCCGTCAGGCGATCCAGCGCGGCATCGCGAACAAGGCCCGCACGATCCGGATCCCCGTCCACATCGGCCAGCGTGAGCGCAAGATCGCGCGCGCCGAGCGCGATCTGGCGAGCCGGCTCGGGCGCGACCCCGACGACGACGAGATCGCTGCCGAGGCCGAGCTGCCGATCGAGCAGGTGGTCGAGGTGCGCCAGGCGGCGCGCACAATCACGAGCCTCGACCGCCCGGTCGGCGAGGAGGGCGAGACCGCGTTCGGCGACCTGCTGCCGAGCGAGGGCGCCGAGCCCGAGGAGGAGGTCGAGATGAGCCTGCGCGAGCAGACGCTGCGCCAGGCCGTCGAGCAGCTCCCCGAGCGCGAGCGCCAGGTCGTCAAGCTCCGCTACGGCATCAACGGCGACGAGCCGACACCGCTGCGGGAGACCGGCCGCCGCCTCGGGCTGTCGCCCGAGCGGGTGCGCCAGCTCGAGTCGGAGGCACTCGAGCACCTCGCCATGCAGCGAGAGGTCGAGGGCCTGCGCGACGCGGCCTAGGCCGCCCATAACGACCCTCTGAGAGCCGGCCCGGGGCCCGCCCCGCGGTCGGCTCTCATCATTTACGGACCGCGTGCGTAGAGGGTGGCTCGCCGGCCGGCGCAGCTCGGCTAACCGCCCTTGCGCGCCACCGCACTCGCCAGCTCTTCCTTCGACATGCGCGAGCGGCCCTGGACGTCGACCGCCCGCGCGCGCTCGTAGAGCTGGCGCTTCGTGTTCCCGCGCACGTCGACGCCGCCGAACGTCTCGCTCGGCCGCCTCACCGCCTCCGGCGCTCCCTTCGCCGCCTGAGGATCGGACGCGCCCTTCACGTCCTTGGCCTCCCAGCGGTCGCCGACCTTCTCGAACGAGTGCTTGACGGCCGACCACGCCGTGCGGTGGGCGCGCTCGCCCTCGCCGTAGGTCTCGACGGCGCTGTCGTGTGCCTTGATCCAGGTGCGCTGCGCCTTGGCAGGGGACTTGCTCAGCGTCCGCGGCAGCTCGTCGCGTCCCGGCACGGTGCCTCCTCGAGGGCGGGTGGTTCCCCTGTTCCCGCGCGACCGCGCGGGCGAACCGGGCGGTGGATGCGTCCCGCCCGAGCACGCGTCGGCGCGACCCGGGCGCGCGTGCGCCGGCATTCCGGCGCGGGCGCGGGACGCGTGCGTCGGTCGGTCGCATGGGGTACTCAGTACGCGCCATGGACGAGGACGAGGAGACCACGGAGGAGCTCCGAGCCAAGCAGCTCGCGCGCGAGCGCGCCGAGCGGGAGCGCGCTGAGCGCGCGACGAGCGAGGACGACGCCGAGGCCCACGCCCGGCGCGCCGAAAAGACGGCCTACCTGCGCGAGCGCCTCGAGCAGCGCGCGCGGGCCGAGCGCGAGGGCGACTCCGAGGCGGAGGACGGCTCGGCGCGGCCCGAGCCGTAGGATCCGATCGCCAAGCGAACCACGGGAGGACGATGGAGACCGAGAATGAGGAGACCGACCACGAGTCCCTGCACGGGGAGCTCGAGAGCACGCGCGAGGACATGGAGAGTCGTCGCGATCACCTGAAGAGCGACACCGACGCCGCTCGCCAGGACATTCGCACAAAGGTCGGCGATCAGCGTGTTCCGGGCGCCCAGGACGAGCAGGAGGACGTCAGGTTCGGGCGCGAGGCGGTCGAGGACGAGGACGAGGACGAGGACGGGCGCGACGAGGACGAGGAGGACTCGCCGGGCGGGGGGTCCGAGGGCGCGGGGTACCGCGAAGGCGAGGAGTAGCGCGCCGGCGCGCGAAGGCCGCGCCGCGTGCGCGGCGTCGTCTCGCTCAGATCTAGGAGCGACGCCTCTCGGGCGGCTCTCCGCCGCCGCCCGCGACCGCGCGGACCGCGTCCTCGGCCGCGCGCGCGGCGAGCATGCGGACACGCTCGAGCGGTCCCTCGACGACCTGCGTCGACGCGGCGACGATCGCGTCGCCGTCGAGCGTCGAGGCCACGGGCTCGAGCGCGCGCGCCAGGCCGGCGTGCGCCGACTCGGCGACCAGCCGGCACCCGGCCTTGTCGAGCGCGGCGTTCGTAGCGACGACGCCGATCGTCGTGTGCTCGACGGGGCCGCCCGCAACGATCAGGTCCGAGACTGGCGGCCGGGCGGCGCCCGGCTCGAGCACGCCGCCGAACGCGTTCACCGCGAGCAGGGCGCCGACCACCAACTCGCCGTCGCGCTGCGCCGCCGAACCGATGCCGCCCGGCCGAGCGTGGTCGAGGCCGCGCCACTTGTCGACCGCGGCGCCCGTGCCAGCGCCGACCTGGCCGACCGCGAAGTCGCCCTCGGCGGCGGCCTGACATGCCGCCAGGCCCTCCGCCGGACCCGGTCGCACGCTGCCGTCGCCCCGCAAAAGGTCGAAGAGCGCCGCGCCGACGACGATCGGCACCGGACCCGCGAGCGACGGATGACCGCGCCGCTGCTGCTCGCACCAGCGCATCGCGCCGTCACAGGCGGCAAGGCCGAAGGCGGAGCCGCCCGCGAGCATTACGACGTCGACGCGCTCGACGCGGCGCCCGGGCGTCAGCAGCTCCCACTCGCGCGTGGCCGGCGCTCCGCCGCGCACCTCGCCCGAGGCGCGTGTCCCCTCGGGCAGGACCACGGCGGTGCAGCCGGTGAGCGCCCGCGTGTCGCTCCAGTGCCCGACGCGGACGCCGGGCACCGCGGTGATCACGGCGGGTCGACGCTCCGGCGCCGAGGTCGCGGCAGGCGTCCGAAGCGCGCGGCGGCCTCGCCGAGCGGCGCCACGGCGGTCTGCACCTCGGCGAGCGGGAGCTCGAGCCGGTCAACGGCCGCGCGCACGAGCGCGAGCTCGGCCGCGAGCGGAACGACCGCCGCGAGCACGCCTTGGAATTCTGCGGACAGCGGGTCGACCGCGCTGCGTACGCCGACGAGGCGCCCATCGATCTCCTCCACGGCGGCGCGCATCTGCGTCACCTCACGGTCGAGCGAGACGACGTGGTCCTCGATCGCCGCAAGGCGCTCGGCCACCGTGGGCAGGACGGTGGTCGCCTGTGCCATCGCCGCGACGTCGTCGAGCGCGCGCACGAGGAGCTCGGGCAGACCCACCAGGGTGGTCAGCGCGACGCGGGTCCCACGCAGCGGATTCACGGCGTCACACTACCACGCTGCTATGTTACATCGAACGGCGTCACCCTTCGTTCCCGCGATGCCGCCCTGCGCGACACTGCTCTGAGGAGAAGAGATGATCGAAGAGTTCGAAGCGCGCGAGATCGTCCTGCACGGCCATCGCATCTGTTACCGCACCGCGGGCGAGGGGCCGGTCCTCGCCCTGATCCACGGCATAACCGCTACCTCGGACACGTGGCGCGAGGTCCTGCCCATGCTCGTCGAGGACCACACGGTCATCGCCCCCGACCTGCTCGGCCACGGCGAGTCGGCGAAGCCGCGCGGCGACTACTCGCTCGGGGCCTTCGCGGCCGGCATCCGCGACCTCCTACTCGCCCTCGGCCACGAGCGGGCCACGGTGGTCGGCCACTCGCTCGGCGGCGGCGTAGCGATGCAGTTCGCCTACCAGTTCCCCGAGCGCTGCGAGCGCCTCGTCCTGGTCTCGAGCGGCGGCCTCGGCCGCGAGGTGCATCCGATGCTGCGCGCGGCCGCGGTCCCGGGGTCGGAGCTCGTGCTCCCGTTAATCACCTCGTCGACCGTGCTGGACGCGGGCGCGGCGGTCGGCAGGCTCATGTCGCGCTTGGGGCTCGAGCCGGCCAACGACCTGGGCGAGATCGCGCGCGGCTACGCCTCGCTGCGCAACGCACACGCGCGCCGCGCCTTCCTGCACACCCTGCGCGGCGTGATCGATCCGCTCGGCCAGCGCGTCAGCGCACGCGACCGCCTCTATCTGGCGAGCGAGATGCCGAGCCTCATCGTCTGGGGCGAGCGCGACCCCGTGATCCCGGTCGAGCACGGGCGCGACGCGCACGCGGCAATGCCCGGCTCGAAGCTCGAGATCATCTCGGGCGCGGGTCACTTCCCCCACCTCGACAAGCCGCGGCGCGTCGCGCGGGCGCTGCGCGAGCTGATCGCCGAGTCCGAGCCGGCCGAGATCGAGGTCGATCAGCTGCGCGAACGCCTGCTCGAGGGCGCGGGGGTGGCGGTCGCGGCCTAGGGGGCGTCGGCCGGCGGGACGGTGAGGACCGGCCGCCGGCAGTGGTGCACGACGCCGTAGGAGACGCTGCCTAGGAGCATCGACTTGACGCCGGAGCGCCCGCGGGCGCCTGCCACCACGGTGTGCGCCACGCGCTCGTGCGCGAGCTCGACGATCGCCTCGTGCGTGCTCCCGTCGCCGCGGTACACGAGCGGCTCCGCGTCGAGGCCGGCAGACCGCGCCAGCTCGACTCCCTCCTCGGCGGCCTCGGTGGCGGCCTTGCGTGCGCCCCGGTCCATCTCCTCGACGACGTCCTGGGTTACCCCCAGGTCGCCCGGCATCGGGTGGCGGTAGGCGAGCCCGAGGACCGACTCCCACACCGTGACCACGAGCGCCGGCCGCGCGGCGAGCGCCTCCCCCGCGACGGCGATCGCGTGCTTCGCGTTGTCGGATCCGTCGTAGGCGATGAGGATCGGGGCCTCGCCGGAGGGCATCGCGCCCGACGTGCCCTTCTGGCGATGCGGGGAAACGTGGCACGCGGCGAGCGCTGGGTCGACTGGCGAGGGGCGGAGAGGCGTCGCAGCAGGCGACGGCGCGGCACCCGCCGGTTGTCTGAGTAGCGCTCCCCTCGTGCGTCCGTCGGTGGATGAGCTCAAAGAGCGCCTCGGGCTCGAGCCGCCTCCCACCTGCGGGTTCGTGCGCGAGACCTACCGCAGCGACGAAGAGCTTCCCGCGTCGACTCTTCCGGACTTCGACGGCGCCCGGGCACGAGCCTCTGTCCCTCCTCTTCCTCGTGCCGCCTGACGCACACATCGCGCTCGACCGCATCCGGCCGACGCAGATGTACCACACTACCTCGGGACCCGCTCG
>DAIOHA010000081.1:0-6122 GCA_036744955.1 Thermoleophilaceae bacterium
TCATGCGCATGGGCGACGAGCGGGCCGCCGTGCGCGTCGCCGCGATCCCGACGGGTGCGCTCTCGCTCGACCTCGCGCTCGGCGTGGGCGGCGTCCCCCGCGGGCGCATCGTCGAGGTCTTCGGGCCGGAGTCGTCGGGCAAGACGACGCTGATCTACCACATCCTCGCCGAGGCCCAGCGACAGGGCGGCGTGTGTGCGTTCATCGACGCCGAGCACGCCATGGACCCCGTCTACGCCAAGCGCATCGGGGTGAACGTCGACGAGCTGCTCGTCTCCCAGCCCGACTACGGCGAGCAGGCGCTCGAGATCGCCGACGTGCTCGTCCGCTCGGGGGCGGTGGACGTGCTGGCGATCGACTCCGTCGCGGCGCTCACCCCCAAGGCCGAGCTCGAGGGCCAGATGGGCGACCAGACCGTGGGCCTGCAAGCGCGCATGATGAGCCAGGCGATGCGCAAGCTCGCCGGCAACCTCAACCGCGCCGGCACCCTGTGCGTGTTCACCAACCAGATCCGCGAGAAGGTCGGCGTCATGTTCGGCTCGCCCGAGACCCAGCCGGGCGGACGTGCGCTCAAGTTCTACTCCTCGCAGCGCCTCGACATCCGCCGGATCGAGACCCTCAAGGAGGGGACCGAGGCGGTCGGCAACCGCGTGCGCGTAAAGGTCGTCAAGAACAAGGTGGCGGCACCGTTCCGCCAGGCCGAGTTCGACATCGAGTACGGCGAGGGCATCTCCTCCGAAGGTTGCCTGCTCGACCTCGGGATCGAGCACAAAATCGTCACGAAGTCGGGCTCGTTCTTCTCTCTCGGTGACGAGCGCCTGGGTCAGGGACGTAACAACGCGAAGGCCTACCTGCGCGAGCATCCCGAAATCGCCGAGACGATCGAGGCGCGCATCTACGAAGCCGTGGGCGTCGAGCGCACGGGCGCGCCTGCTGCGAGCGCCGACGGCGACGAGGCGGCGCGCAATGGCGTGTCGCCCGCCGAGGCGGTCGACGACGGCCGCGCGGCGATGCCCCAGGCTGCTTGACACCCCGAGGCGGCGTCGCTGGCGAGGCGCCGGCGTCCGAGGACTCGTTCGAGTCGGCGCGCCGGCGCGCGCTCGTGATCGTCTGGCGGGCGCTCTCGCGCCGCGAACGGACGGTCGCCGAGCTGCGTGCCGCACTCGAGCGCCGCGGGATCGAGTCGGAGGCTGCTGAGGCCGCCCTGTCCGAGGTGGCCGCCGCCGGGTACCTCGACGACGCGGTCTTCGCGCGGCGGTTCGCCGAGGATCGCAGGCGGCTCGACGGCTGGGGGCAAAGGCGGATCGAGAGTGAGCTCCGGCGTCGCGGCGTCCCGGGCGTGATCGTCGACGCGACGCTCGCGCCCCACGGTCCGGAAGCGGAGCTCGAGGGCGCCCAGGCGCTGCTCGCCGAGCGGATGGCCGCGCTCGAGGACGATCGCGACCGGCGGCGCGCGCTCGGCCTCTTGGCGCGACGTGGGTACGCGAGCGAGATCGCCTACGAGGCGATCCGGCGCCACGAGGCGGCCGCCGCGGGACGGTCCTGAGGGGAGCCGTGGCAGGCGCTCGCCCGGCCCCTTGAACGGAGGTCGAGCGGGTACTAATCTCCCTGCCCACGGCCGCTTCGGCCGAGGCAAGACGAGATCTAACACGTGACGCTTTCACAGGTAGAGCAGATGACATACGCGGACGACAGGGCGGACGAGCGGAGAGGAGCGAGCTAGCGCGTCCCTAGTACGTGGCGCGGCCCGTGGCCGCGCGCCTGCCCAGAGAGCACGGTGCTGGTGTCTTGCGATCGGTCGAGAGGGCCGGACGACGCAGACTTCGAGACCCGCATGACGCGGGAACGAGGAGACACCCGGAGAGATGGAGATCGTGCTGATCGTTCTGGCCGCCGTGGCCGCGGCAGGAGCCGTGGCAGCGCTCGTGGCCACCCACCGCGTCCGGACGCTACGCGCCGATGGCGTCGCCGCAGCCGAGGGCAGGTCGGCGACCGCGACTCCGGTCGCCGGCGGCGCACGTCCCGCCGCAACCAGTAAGGGAAGCTCACCAGAGTCGGCGGCCAACGGCCGGCCGCCCCAGGCGCCGGGTAGCTCCGGCCCCTCAGAGGAGGGTGAGCCCTCGGCGGGGCCGTCGACCGCCGACCTGCGCGAGCAGCTCGACCTCGAGCTCGTCCAGCGCCGCGCCGAGCTCGGCCGTATCGAGGAGCGGCTGCTCGGCAAGGAGCAGTCGATCGACGTTCAGCTGGCGGAGCTCGAGCGCCGCGAGCAGGCGCTCGACGACCGCCGCCGCAACCTCGACCAGAGCCAAGAGCAGCTCAAGACGGCGCGCCGCGACCAGGTGCGCGAGCTCGAGCGGCTCGCCGGGCTCACGGCGGGGCAGGCCAAGCAGATCCTCCTGCGCGAGCTCGAGGACGAGCTCGAGCACGAGAGCGCGCGCATGATCCGTCAGGCCGAGGAGGAGGCCAAGCGCGAGGCCGACCGGCGCGCCCGCTCGATCCTCGCCACCGCGATGCAGCGCCTGGCCGCCGGGCACGCCGCCGAGACGACCGTGTCCGTCGTGCAGCTGCGCTCCGATGACCTCAAGGGCCGCATCATCGGCCGCGAAGGGCGCAACATCCGCTCGCTCGAGACGCTCACGGGCATCGACTTCATCGTCGACGACACGCCCTCCACGGTCGTGCTTTCGGGCTTCGACGGCGTGCGGCGCGAGGTCGCGCGCATCACGCTCGAGAAGCTGCTCGAGGACGGTCGCATCCATCCCGCGCGCATCGAGGACGCCTACGACCAGGCCGTCACCGAGATGGAGGGACACATCGTCGAGGTCGGGGAGCAGGCGGTCTTCGACGCCGAGGCGGGCACGCTCCACCAGGAGCTCGTCAAGCTCCTCGGCCGGCTGCGCTACCGCACGAGCTACGGGCAGAACGTGCTCGCGCACTCGGTCGAATGCGCGAACCTCGCGGGCACGCTCGCCGCCGAGCTCGGGGCGAACACGAAGACCGCGCGGCGGGCGGCGCTCCTGCACGACATCGGCAAAGCGGTCACGCACGAGATCGAGGGCCCGCACGCGCTCGTGGGCGGCGATATCGCCCGGCGCTATGGCGAGAGCGAGGCCGTCGCCCACGCCATGGAAGCCCACCACAACGAGGTCGAGGTCCAGACGATCGAGGCGGTGGTCGTACAGATCGCCGACTCCGTGTCGGGCGCCCGCCCCGGGGCGCGCGGCGAGTCGCTCGAGCACTACGTCAAGCGCCTGCGCGACCTCGAGCGCATTGCCGACCGCCACAAGGGCGTCGAGAAGGTCTTCGCCATGCAGGCCGGACGTGAGGTGCGCGTCGTCGTCAGCCCGGAGGACGTCGACGACGACGAGGCGGCGCTGCTCTCGCACGCGATCGCGCGCGACGTCGAGAAGGAGCTCGAGTACCCCGGGCAAATCAAGGTGACGGTGATTCGCGAGAGCCGGGCGGTCGACTACGCGAAGTAGCGCGTGCGCGTCAGCGGGCGCCCCGGCTCACGAGTTGCCCCGGAACGCTCCGCCTAAGCTTCGGACGGCGATGAAGCGCTACCACCTCACCACCTTCGGGTGCCAGATGAACGAGCACGACTCCGAGCGGATGAAGGGGATGCTCGAGTCGCTCGGGTATGTCGAGGCAGCCGAGCGCGAGGGGGCCGACCTCATCCTCTTCAACACGTGCTCGATCCGCGAGTCGGCCGACAACCGCTTCGTCGCGCATCTCGGGGAGGCCAAGCGGCTGAAGGGCGAGGACCCGAGCCGGCTCGTGGGGGTGGGAGGGTGCTGGTCGCAGTCGATGAAGGAGCGCGTGTTCGAGCGCTTTCCATTCGTCGACGTGGCCTTCGGCCCGGGACAGATCCCCAAGCTCGCCGAGTTTTTGACGAGCGACAGCCTGACCGCGCAGGGCTACTTCGAGTTCGAGGGCTTCTCCGGACACCTGCCGACGAAGCGGGCGCGTGACTTCCAGGGCTGGGTCCAGGTGTCGGTCGGCTGCAACTGCCGGTGCTCCTACTGCATAGTGCCCTCGACGCGCGGGCGCGAGGCCAGCCGGCGCCCGCACGAGCTGGTGGCCGAGGTCGAGCGGCTCGCCGCCGACGGCGTGCGTGAGGTCACGCTGCTCGGCCAGAACGTCAACTCCTACGGCCGCGACCTCCCGCGCGAAGAGAAGACCACGTTCGCCGAACTGCTCGCCATGGTCGACGCGGTCGAGGGGATCGACCGCATCCGTTACACCAGCCCGCATCCGAAGGACATGCGCGAGGACGTGGTGCGCGCCCACGCCGAGCTCCCGGCGCTGTGCGAGCACATCCACCTCCCGCTCCAGTCGGGGTCGAGCCGGATCCTGAAGGCCATGCGGCGCACCTACGACCGCGGGCGCTACCTCGACCGAGTGGCGCTCATCCGGGAGCACGTGCCCGACGTCGCGCTGACGACCGACATCATCGTCGGCTTCCCGGGGGAGACCGAGGATGACTTCGAGGCGACGCTCGAGGTAGTCGAGGAGGTGGGGTACGACTCGGCCTTCACGTTCGTGTTCTCGCCACGACGGGGTACCGAGGCGGCCGAGCTCGACGGCCAGCTCCCGCATGCGGTCAAGCGCGCGCGCATGGAGCGACTGGTCGAGGCGGTTCAGCGGCGAGCGACCGAGCAAGCGGAGCGCTTCGTCGGCCGCACGATGGAGGTGCTCGTCGAGGGCGCCTCGCGCACCGACGAGAGCCGCCTGCGCGGGCGAACGCGACACAACAAGACCGTGCACTTCCCCGCCGACCCCGCGGCGGTGCCGGCGCCGGGCGAGCTGGTCGAGGTCGAGGTCACCGGTGCGACGAGCACGACGCTCGCGGGCGAGGCGCCGGCGCTCGCGACGATCCACTGAGCGCCGCACGACCCGAGGTCGTCGCCCTCTTCGGCCCTACGGGGGTCGGCAAGACCGCCGTCGCGCTCGCGCTCGCCGACCGCGTGCGTGCCCGCGGCGACGACCCGGTCGCGATCTCGGCGGACGCGCTCGCGGTCTACGCGGGCCTCGAGACCCTGACGGCGGCGCCGACGCGGGCCGAGGGCGCTCGCCTCGACCACCGGCTCGTCGCCGCCGTGCCCGTGACCGAGAGGTTCTCGGTCGGGGAATTCATGCCGTTCGCCCACCGCGAGATCGACGACGCGCTCGCGAGCGGCCGACGCCCGATCGTGGTTGGCGGCACCGGCCTCTATCTCCGCGCCGCCCTGTGCCGTCTCGACCTGCGCCCGCCGCCGCCGCCGGGCGTGCGTGAGCGTCTCGCGCGCGAACTCGAGGCGCGCGGAGTGGCAGCGCTCCACGCGGACCTCGACCGACGCGCCCCCGCCGCCGCCGCGACGATCGCGCCGACCGACCGCACGCGCCTCCTGCGCGCCCACGAGCTGCTGGCGGCGGGCGAGGAACCGCTTCCCGCCTCGGGCGCCGAGTCGCAGCTGTGGTCCTCCGAGGTGCGCCGACCGACGCTGCTGGTCGGCTTGACCATGGACCGCGACGCCCTGTACCGGCGGATCGAGCGCCGCGTCGACCACATGCTCGCCGCGGGCGTGGAGGAGGAGGTGCGCCGCGCCGACGCCGCGGGCGCCTCGACAACCGCTCGCAAGGCGGTCGGCTTCGAGGATCTCCTTGCGGGCGACGTCGAGGGGTTCAGGCGGCGCACGCGCAGCCTCGCAAAGCGTCAGCTCACTTGGATGCGCAAGCTTGCCGGGGTTTGGACGCTCGACGTCACGGGGCAAGGCCCTGCCGAGGTCGCGGAGCTCGTCGCCGCGCGTCTATAGTGCCGCGCCGACAGATCGGGCGCGCGGCTCCGAGCACGGCGCGGCGGCCCGCACCCGCGTGCCGCCACCCCGGCGACGCGTCCTCACCGTGCCCACCGCTCAGCCGCACCCGCCACCGCCCCCGCTCGCGCCGTGACCTTCGAGAAGTGGCAGGCGCTCGGCAACGACTACGTGATCGTCGAGCGGTCCGAGCTCCCGTTCGAGCTCACGCCCGCGCGCGTCCGGCGGCTGTGCGCCCCCCACACGGGCATCGGATCCGACGGCGTCCTGCTGATCTCGGAGCCCGAGGAACGCGGTTACGTCGCGCGGCTGCGCATCTTCAACCCC
>DAIOHA010000082.1:0-6060 GCA_036744955.1 Thermoleophilaceae bacterium
GCAGCTCAGTTTCCCGACGAGAGGAGCCGCACCAGCGATCCGGCGCGGGGGTGACCTCAGGACGAGCGTTGGTCGTCTCCGCCAAAATGGCGCCCTTGGACCCCCGCGGCCCCGCGATCTCTAACGCCGCCGGCCCCGTCGAAGGAAGCTCGGCCGGCGCGCGGCCAGGCGCTTCCACCGCTGCCGGCGCGGGACGCCGTCCGCCGCAGCGGCCGAGCCGCGCAGCCCTCATCGTCCGCGCGACGCGGCCGCAGTACCTGCCGACCTCACTCGTGCCCGCCCTCGTGGGCGCGCTGGCGGCGATCGGGACCCGAGACGTCGAGTGGGCGCTCCTGCCCGTGGCGCTGCTCGCGCTCCTGTGCGTGCATGCGGGCACTGACGTGGCCAACGACACCGAGGACGCCGCGCGTGGCGTCGACACGCCCGACAAGGTCGACAACTCGCGCGTCTTCACGACCGGGCTGATGTCGATCGCCGAAGGGCGCCGTGTCGCGGCCGTCTTCTTTGCCGTGGCCTTCGCGCTCGGGCTCGCGATCGTCGCGGTCCAAGGCCCGGCGCTGCTCGTCATCGGGATCATCGGCATCGTCGGCGCGTGGGGGTACTCGGCGGGCCCGCGCCCGCTCAAGTTCCTCGGTCTCGGCGAGGTGAGCATCGTCCCGCTCATGGGCCCGCTGCTCACCCAGGGGGCCTACACGGCGGTGACGGGCGACCCCTTCCACGCGCCGGCGTTCTGGATCGGCTTCGCGCCGGGCCTCCTCATCGCCGCGGTGCTCGCGGGCAACAACCTGTCCGACATCCCCGGCGACCGCGCGGCCGGCGTGCGCTCGCTCGCGGTGCGGCTCGGCTTCGACCGCGCGCGCATGCTCTACCTCGTCCTGCTCGTCCTGAGCTACGGGACGCCGGTGCTCGCATGGGCGGCGGACCTGTTCGAGTGGCCCGTGCTGCTGCCGCTTATCACGCTCCCGCTGGCGGCTGGGCGCTTCGCGCAGGTCCGCTCCGCCCACGAGGAGGGCGACGAGTCGCTCGCGACGCTGCCCCTGCGTACCGCGCAGCTGCATCTGCTGTTCACGGTGCTGCTGGTGGCGGGCGTCGTCCTGAGCCGCCTCTAGCGGCGCTCAGGAGCCGGGCCGACCTCGAGCCCCGCGAGCGTCGACTCCGCACGCAGGCGTACGCGGCGCCCGCTGCGGACCTCGACCCGCATTCGCCCTGCGAGGTGCTGGTGCGCCGTGTTGACGACACGCCGCTCCGCCGGGATCGGCACGGGCAGGAGGTGAGGATCGGTGCCGTTCGCGTCGCCCTCGAGCTCGACTCGGTGACGCGGCGAGCGCGCGCGGACCCGCCAGGTGCCGTCGCTCGCGTGTGCGTCGGTCACCGCGAGCGGCGGGACGAGGCGCAGCGTCTCGTCGCGCCCGAGGTGGACGACGACGCTCGTGGCGGGAAGCCCGATCGGTCCGCGCTCGATGACTCCGCCGGCGAACGCCACGCACAGCCCTGGATCCTCGAACCCCTGAGCCTCGCCCCACCACCATCGGCTTGGAAAGCTCGCGCCCCAGTTCTTCTCGCCGTACGCGGTCGCCCCGTCGAGCTCCACGGTGCGCTCGCCGAGGACGGCGTGGCCCTCGACGCGTGCCCCGAGCAGGTGCGGATGCCAGTACTGGCCGAGCCCCGGGATCGACTGAGCGGGACCGAGGCCGCCAAACGCGCGCGGCGGCCACGGGCTCCTGTCGGCGAAGCGCACCTCGAGGCGGGCGTCGGCGCCCAGCTCGACGCGCAGCTGCCCTTCGTCGGCCTCGAGCTCCTTGCCGGCCGAAACGCCGAGCCCCGTCGGCGACGCCCACGCCGAGGGTGCCACCGCCTGGCGCAGGAAGCCGTCGATGCTCGCCCCGAGGGCTACGGCCGTCCAGGGGCCCGCCTCTCCGAGGCTGACGCCGCACAGGGCGACGAGCACGATCCCCGAGCGCGCCTCGGTGATGCGCCAGAAGTAGCCCTCCATGTCCACGCCGTGGACCCGGCGCGGGTCGGCGTAGGGGAGGTCGGCGCCCGTGGCGCGGTAGGCGCGAAGGACCCGCCGGGCTCGGGTGCGGGTGGCGATCGAAAGAGGGCGGCGGCTAGCCGGGATCGGCCACCGGCACGGGCGTGCGGATCCCGTCCTCGGGCGTGACGAGGATCGCGCCCTCGCCGGTCGCGTAGGCCTCCTCGCCGTGCTGGACGACGTCCATGCCCGAGGCCTCCTCGCTCTCGGTGGCCCGCAGCGGAGACACGAGCCCGATCAGCCGCAAGAGGAGGAAGGTGACGACGAACGCGTACACCGGGGTGGCCACCGCGGCCAGCGCCTGCAGGCCGAGCTGGCCGGCGCCCCCGAAGAGCAGCCCGTCAGCCGTCCCGTTCCAGGCCTCCTCGGCGAAGAAGCCGATGAAGAGGATCCCGAATAGGCCCGCCGTGCCGTGGGCGGCGAGCACGTCGAGCGTCTCGTCCACACGCGTGCGCGGGCGCCAGACGATGATCGCGTAACTGGGCAGCGCGCCGAGCGCGCCGAGCAGGAGCGCGGCGCCCGGACTGACGAAGCCGCCGGCCGGCGTGATGAGCACGCACCCGACGATGATCGCCGTCGCCGCGCCGATGGCCGTGACGTGGCGGCCGCGGATGAGGTCGAGCACGAACCACACGGCGAGCGTCGCCGCAGGCGTGAGCAGCGTGTTCGTGAACGCGAGCACGCCGTTGTTCCCCGTCGAGAAGCCGCTGCCGCCGTTGAAGCCGAACCACCCGAACCACAGCAGCCCGGCGCCCAGGAGCACGTAGATCGCGTTGTGGGGGAGGAGCGCCTGGCGCCCGTAGTCCTTCCGCGCCCCGACCACGAGCGCCGCCGCGAGCGCGGAGAAGCCCGAGCCCATCTCCACGGCCACGCCGCCCGCGAAGTCGAGCGTCCCGAGCTCCTGGAGCCAGCCGCCGCCGAACGCCCAGTGCGCGAGCACCGCGTAGACGAGCACCGACCACAAGCCCGCGAACACGAGGTAGGGACCGAAGCGCATGCGCTCGACGACCGCCCCCGACACGAGCGCGACGGTGAGGATGCAGAACGTCGCCTGGAAGGCCATGAACAGAAGGTGCGGGATCTCCGTGTCCGCGCGCGGCGAGAAGCCGACCCCCTGGAGGAACGCATGGCCGAGGCCGCCGACGATCGGATTGCCCTCGTCGAAGGCGATCGAGTAGCCCACGAGCGCCCACATAACGGTCGCGACAGCAAGCGCGGCCACGCACATCATGAACGTGTTGAGCGTGTTCTTCCCGCGCACGAGGCCGGCGTAGAAGAGACCGAGCGCGGGCGTCATCATGAGCACGAGCGCCGTGGCCACGAGCATCCAAGCCGTGTCGGCCGGGTCGACGCGCGCGGCGGCGGCTAGGACGGGCGCGGCGGTCACTTGCGCACCGGCGTAACGGCGCCGTGGTCGGTCTCCCCAGTGCGGATGCGCACGGCGCGCTCGAGCGGGACGACGAGGACCTTGCCGTCGCCCACCTCCCCGGTACGCGCGCTCTCGCACACCGCCTCGACCGCCGGCTCGACGAACTCGTCGGACACCGCGATGTCGAAGCGGACCTTGTCGGAGAGGCCGATCTTCACCGTGGTGCCGCGATAGGTCTCAACGCGGTCGAGCTCGCCTCCGTGGCCCTGCACGCGCGTGATGGTGATCCCCCGTACCTCGGCGCGGTACAGGGCCTCGAGGACGTCGTTGGCCTTCTCGGGCCGGACGATGCCGATGACGAGCTTCACGGTCCTTCCTTCCTTCCGGTGCGGGGTGTCGTGCGCACGGCGCGGGGAGCATTCCAGACGCGTCGCCGTCTTGCCCTCCCGCGCCTAGACTCGAGCGCGTGTCCGGCCACTCGAAATGGTCCTCGATCAAGCACAAGAAGGGCGCCGCGGACGCCAAGCGCGGGCAGCTCTTCACGAAGCTCGCGCGTGCGATCCAGGTCGCCGCGCGCGACGGCGGACCCGATCCGGCCGGCAACGCGGCCCTCGCGACCGCGGTCCAGAAGGCACGCGACGCGAGCATGCCGAAGGACAACATCGAGCGGGCGATCGCCAAGGGCGCGGGCAACGACGCCGACGCGGCGGCGTGGCAGACCGCGGTGTATGAGGGCTACGCACCCGGCGGCGTCGCCGTGCTCGTGGAGGCGCTCACCGACAACCGCAACCGCACGGGCTCCGAGGTGCGCCACATCTTCTCGCGCAGCGGCGGGAGCCTTGGCGAGCCGGGCTCGGTCGCCTGGAACTTCGAGAAGAAGGGCGTCGTGCTCGTCGACGTCGAGCGCCACGACGAGGACGAACTGATCGTCGCGATCGATGCGGGCGCGGAGGACCTCGCCCGCGACGAGAACGTATGGGAGATCGTCACCGCGCCGGGCGACCTCGCGGCCGTGCGCGCGGCGCTCGAGGAGGGCGGCGTCGAGATCCAGGCCGCCGACCTGACGATGCGGCCCCAGACGAAGGTCGAGGTCGACGAGGGCCAGGTCGCGAGCTTGCTGCGCCTGCTCGAGGCGCTCGAGGACCAGGACGACGTCGCGGCCGTGCACGCCAACTTCGACGTCGACGCGGCGACGCTCGAGCGGCTCGCGCCGGCTTAGGCCGGCTAAGGCCCGTCCGTTCGCCGCGGCGGCCGGGCGGGCGCTAGCGGCCGAGCCGCAAGCGCCGGGCGCCCTCGGCGGCGAGCCCGACGAAGCCGGTCGAGGTCGCGACGAACGACCCGACGACACCGGCGCGATAGGCAGGATGGTCCTGCAGGTGGGGCCACGCGGTCAGCACGCCGAAGGACATCGCGTTCGTCCACGCCCCGATGCCGAGCGGCCAGGCCACCCGGGCGGGTAGCGCGGGCAGGGCCGTGCGCGCGAGCACCGGTCAGCCTGCCGAGCGCGATAGGTCGAGGTGGCCACTGGCGCATGCGCGCGCGAGCGGACGCCGACCGCCTGCGCGCGCTCGGGCGAGGCTATGGCGAGGGCGTAGGCCAGCGGGTCAGCGCCCCGACGGCAAGCTGGGCGAGCCCGGAGGCGACGAGCCCGTCGACCGAGGGAGCCGCGCCGTCGCGGGAGCACCGACTCATGCGGCGGCGGCTGAGGGGCGAGAGCACGCGCGGTACGGAAGCACATCGTCGCGGTGGCCGCCGGGCGGCATGCGCGTTCGCCATGATCGCCGGCGATGGACGACCCGATGCCGATCGCCGCCGGAGTGGCCATCCCGCTCGCCGAGATAGCCGTGCGCACGAGCCGCTCGTCGGGGCCCGGCGGCCAGCACGCGAACGTGACCGCGTCGCGCGTCGAGGCGCTCTTCGACGTCGCCGCCTCGACGGCGCTCGACGAGCGAGACAAGGCACGCATCGTCGAGCGCCTCGGCCCGCGCCCGCGCGCCGTGGCCCAGGACGCGCGCGGGCAGGCCCGCAATCGGGAGCTCGCCCTCTCGCGCCTCCAGCGACGGCTGTCGGCGGCGCTGCGCGAGGACCCCGAGCGGCGACCGACCCGCCCGACGCGGGCCGCGCGCGAGCGGCGCCTCGAGGACAAGCGTCGGACGGGCGCACGCAAGGCCGAACGGCGCGCGCGACCCGGCGCCGACGACTGAGCAGCGCGCCGGCGTCCGCGACAGCGCGGGGGGCGGATCACGGGCGACGCCCGGTCCGCCTAGAGCTTGAACGCGCCGACGAGGTTCGAGAAGTCGTCGGTCCACACCTCCGTCCCGCGCGCGCGCCGGCAGGGGTGCCAGCGCGGGTCGGAGGCGAGGCGCCCGAGGGCGCGCGCGTCCGCGGCCATGACGACCCAGCGCGAGGGGACCTTGCCCGGCACGCGCACGGGCGGCGGCCGGGGCTCGGACTGGGCTCGACACGCGAGCCGCGCGTCGCGCGCGAGCGCCGCCACCACGGGCTCGAGGTCGAGGTAGCGATTCGAGATGTGCAGGGCGAGGAGGCCGCCCGGCACGAGCTTCCTCCGGTAGAGGCGCACGGCCTCGCGCGTGAGGAGGTGGACGGGGATCGCGTCGGAGCTGAAGACGTCGGCGACGACCATGCGCAGGCTGCGGTC
>DAIOHA010000083.1:0-6054 GCA_036744955.1 Thermoleophilaceae bacterium
GCCTCCGCGAGGTCGAGCGCGACGCGTCCCGTGCCGGCGCCGAGCTCGAGCACCGGCCCGCCACGCGCGGCGGCGAGCTCGCGCCAGAGCGCCAGGTCCGCGGTGTAGGCCCCGCACTCGACGTCGTGCCATGCCACGGGTGCGTCGGGCGCGCGCGTCGCGCGCGCGTCGCTCACTCCGACCACCTCCGGGCGAGGCCGCGCTCCGCCAGGAGGTCGCGCAGGTCGAGCAGGGCGGTGTAGGTCGGGAGCGCGTACAGCGGTCGCCCGTCGCCGTCGGCTACCGCGGCGTCGAGCGAGCGTCCGAGGTTACGCTCGACCGCCAGCGGCGCCTCGAATCCGGCGTACTTCAGGCGCAGCGCCATCTCCTCGGCGCGGGTGCCCGAGCAGGTCACGCGGCGCACCCGCCCGGCGAGCAGCTCGAAGTCGGCGTCCCATACCCATGAGACGTCGCGCCCGTCGGCGATGCCGTCGTTGAGGGCGAGCCACAGGTCGAGCTCCCCGTCCTCGAGCGCGAGCGTGCGCAGCACCTCGTTCGCGCCCGCTGGGTTCTTCACGAGCAGGATCGAGACCGACCGCCCCGCGACCTCGATGCGCTCGGTTCGGCCGAAGGCGGCGGCCACACCCTCGAGCCCGGCGCGCACGGTGGCGGGCTGCGCGCCGAGGCTGAGCGACGCCGCGGCGGCCGCGAGCGCGTTGTAGACGTTGTAGACGCCCGGAAGGGGCAGGTTGACCTCGACGGGCCCCTGTAGGGTGCGCAGCGAGACGTCCGTGCCCGCCATCCCGTGCAGCGTGACCCGCTCGGCGGCCACCGCGGGCTCCGGCCGCACGCGTCCGCAGCGCGGGCAGCGGTAGCGGCCGAGGTGGGCGAGGTAGGAGGCCTCGTACTCGTAGGGTCCGCCGCAGTTGCGACAGCTCTTCGAGTCGGCCGCGTGCTGGAGCTCGGGCAGGGCGAGCGAGTCGTCCTCGATCCCGAAGTAGGTCACCCCATCGCGGCCGCGGCCGAGGTCGGCGACGAGCGGGTCGTCGGCGTTGAGGGCGAGACGCGTGCCAGCGGGGAGGTCGCCGATGAGCTCCGCCCAGCGGTCGGCGATAGCCTCGAGTTCGCCGTAGCGGTCGAGCTGGTCGCGGAACAGGTTCGAGAGCACGACGAGCTGCGGCCGCAGCTCGCGCGCGACCGCGGGCAGCCACGCCTCGTCGACCTCGAACAGGCCGAGCTCGCCGCGGCGGCGGCCGGCGTCGAGAAGGGCCGTGGCAACCCCCCAGCTCATGTTCGAGCCTGCGCGGTTGTGCACGAGCGCCCGCCCGTCGCGCTCGAGCACGCTGGCGATCATTCCCGCCGTCGTCGTCTTGCCGTTCGTCGCCGAGAGCACCACCGATCCGGCCTCGAGGCGGCGGCCGAGGCGCTCGATCGCCTGCGGCTCGAGGGCGAGCAGCACGCGCCCCGGCGCCGTGGTCCCGCCACGTCCGAGCCTGCGCGTGGCGGTACGCGCGAGCCGGCCGGCCGCGCGGCCGGCGCGCAGGAGCGCCGGGCGCCTCATCGTCCCTCGGATGGAGGCGGAGCGACGATCCGGACCTGGCGCGCGCCCACGCGGACCGAGGCCGGCAGCTCGCCGATTTGGTCGCCGTCGGCGTACACGGCGAAAGGGCGGTCGGCGCGCACCTCGACGACCTCTCCGGCCAGGAACTCGACATGGGGATCGCTGACGTGCGTGCCGCGAAAGACGCGCGGCATCAACACCAGCGAGCGGAGCTTCGAGTGCTCGTGGACGAGCAGGACATCGAGGCGGCGGTCGTCGAGCTCGGCGTGGGGGACGAGCAGCATCCCGCCGCCATACGCCTTGGAGTTAGCGATCGCGACCGAGTGGCCGAGGAAGGAGAACGGCTGCCCGTCGACGGTGACGTCGAAGCGAGCCGGGCGCCACGAGACGAGCGCGCGCAGCCCGGCATAGAGGTAGACGGCGTTGCCGCGCAGGCGCGACTCGTTGGCGATGCGATTCGCATCGGAGTCGAAGCCGAGGCTCGCGATCCCTAGGAAGGGGGCGCCGTCGACCTCGCCGACGTCGATCGGGTGCGGCTCGCCGGTGAGGGCGAGCGCCGCCGCGGCGTGCGCCTCGGTCGGTATGCCGAGCACGCGCGCGAGGTCGTTGCCGCGGCCAGCCGGTACGACCGCGAGCGGCGTGTCGGTCTGGCGCACGACGCCGGCGATCGACCCGAGGTGCCCGTCGCCGCCCACGGCCACCACGGTCTCCTCGCCGCTCGCGGCGATTTCGCGCGCGAGCTCGCGCGCGTGAGTGCCGCTGCGCGTGATTAGCGCGCGGTACAGCGCGCCGCGGCGATCGAGCTCCGCGCACGCCGCGCGCAGCGCCTTTCGGCCGCGCCCGCCGCCCGCCACGGGGTTCGCGATCAGGGCGAGCCGGCGGTCGGGCACGGGGCGGCAGTCTAAGCCGCGCCCCGCGGCCCGGTGCTCCAGCCGCGCTCGGTGATGGCGGCCGCGACCTCGTCCGGGCGGTCGGTGACCACGTACGCGTCGACGATCGCCCCCTCGGTGTTGATCGTGATCGAGAGGCCCGAGTCGGTCCGGCGCACCTTGGAGATCGGGGCCACCGGCCGCCCCGAGCCCATGCGCGGCTTGACGCGTCCCGTGGCCACGCGGTGCACGCCGTCGAGCGCGGCGAGGCCGTCGAGCAGTCGGCGATAGCCCTTCGAGGAGGAGTGCTTGTGATGAGTCTTCCGTGCCATCTTCGACCCCGATCTTGACGCGGCGGTCACACGCCCGCCGACTCAACGCGGATACCCTCGCCGCGTGGACGAGGCGGCGCGACGCGCGCGACGCGAGGCCTGGAGGCAGGAGCGGCGGGCGCAGATCAGGCGCCGCCGCGCGATCGCGCTAGCGGTGCTGGCCGCGCTGCTGCTGCTCCTGATCTTCGCGATCGGCTCGCTCGCGGGAGGAGGGGGAGGTCGGGAAGAGGCCGCCGCGAAGCAGAAGCCGCCGCCCGAGCTGCCGCGCGGGGGCCGCAGCATCTTCCCCGAGTTCCGGGTCGTCGGGTTCGCCGGCGCACCCCAGGCCGAGGAGCTCGGCGAGCTCGGGATCGGGTCGCCCGACTCCGCGGCGCGCCGGCTCGAGCGCCAGGCGCGTCCGTACGGGCAGGGCCGCGGGCGACCTCCGGTGCTGCCCGCCTTCGAGCTCATCGCGACGATCGCCAACGCGAGCCCGGGCGACGACGGCAAGTACCGCACGCGTCAGAAGACGTCGGTCATCCGCCGCTACCTCGCGGCGGCGCGACGCGCCAAGGCGATCCTCATTCTCGACGTCCAGCCCGGCCACGCCGACTTCCTCAGCGAGGTCAAGGCGCTCGACGAGTTCCTCGCCGAGCCCGACGTGAGCCTCGCGCTCGACCCCGAGTGGCACATGCCCGAGGGGCAGGTCCCGGGTCAGGAGATCGGCTCGGTCACCGCGCACGAGGTCAACGAGGTTGCAAAGCACCTCTCGAGCATCAGCCAAAGCCGCCGCCTGCCCGAGAAGATGCTGATCGTGCATCAGTTCACCGCCGACATGATCAGCGACCGCAAGCAGCTGCGCACCTACCCGGGCGTCGCGCTGACCCTCAACGTCGACGGCTTCGGCACCCCACTGCTCAAGCGGCAGAAGTACCGCGCGCTCGTGCGCGGCGACGACCCCGGCGAGCACGGCTTCAAGCTCTTCTACCGCGAGGACACGAACATGATGACCCCGAGCCAGGTCCTGCGCCTGCGCCCGCAGCCACGCTTCGTCGTCTACGAGTAGGGCGGCTCGGCGAGCACGAGCGCCGCGAGGGTGTCGGCCACGTAGAGCGGGCGCGGGTCGTCGGCCGCCGCGGCCTCGGTGCGCGAGGTCCCGCCCGTGAGCACGAGCGCGGCGTCCATCCCGGCGCGGGCCGACGCGGCCACGTCGGTGTCGAGGCGGTCGCCAACGGCTAGCGTGCGGCCGTCGCCCAGCCGGTCGAGAGCGGTGGCGAAGAGCTCGGGCTCGGGCTTGCCGACGATCCGCGCGCGAGCGCCCGACGCGTACTCCACCGCAGCGAGCAGGGCGCCCGTTCCCGGCTCGAGCCCCGCGTCGGTCGGGTAGACGGGGTCGCGGCTCGTGCCTACGAGGTCCGCGCCGCGGCGCAGCGAGAGCGTCGCGTCGCGCAGGTCCTCGAGCCTAAGCCGGTCGGGCCCGGCCACGACCACCACCTCGGCGCGCGAGGCGAGGTCGGTCCCGTTCAGGACGCGCAGGCCCGCCTCGGCGACGTGGCGGTGCATCGCGTCCGTCCCGATCACGAAGGCGGTCCGCCCCGAGTGCTCCTCGTGGAGCAGGCGCTGCGTCGCGCCGCCGACCGTGACCACGTCGGCGAGCGACGCGCGGATCCCGACGGACCACAGCCTGGCGACGTAATCCTCGGTCGAGCGACGCGGGTCGTTGGTCACGAAGGCGACGCGGCGCCCGGCGGCGCGCAGCGCCTCGACGGCCGCGGGCGCTCCGGGCGTCGGCTCAGAGCCGACCCACACACAGCCATCGAGGTCGAGGATGACCTGCTCGTAGGGCTCGAGGCGGTCCGAGAGGCGCACGAGCGGCGGGATCCTACGCACGCCGCTCGGGGCGAGCCGCGACTATCCTCGAGGCGTGATCTTCGACACCGATGACGCCGGCTTCACGACGCAGGTCATCGACCGCTCGGCCGAGGTGCCCGTGGTCGTCGACTTTTGGGCCGCGTGGTGCGGACCGTGCCGTCAGCTCACGCCGGCGCTCGAGGCGGCCGCCTCCGCGCGCGAGGGCCGCGTCGACCTGGCCAAGGTCGACGTCGACCGCAATCCCGCGCTCTCGCAGAGCTTCCGCATCCAGGGCATTCCAGCGGTCAAGGCCTTCCGCGACGGTCGCGTGGCCAGCGAGTTCACCGGTGCCGCACCGCCCGAGCAGGTCGAGCGCTTCTTCGACGCGCTCGTGCCCTCCGAGGCCGACGAGCTCGCCGCGGCGGGCGACGAGGCCTCGCTGCGACGCGCACTCGAGCTCGATCCTCGCAAGGCGGAAGCGGCAGGCAAGCTCGCGCGTATCCTGCTCGCGCGCGGCGAGACCGACGAGGCGCTCGCGGTGCTCGAGCCCTTCCCGCACGACTTTCTCGCGGCCGGCCTGATGGCCCGCGCTCGCCTGTCGCGCAACGGACACGGTCTCGACGAGGCGTTCGCGGCCTGGGACCGCGGCGACCACTCGGTCGCGCTCGAGGGCCTCCAGGACGCGTTCGCGGCCGCCGACGGCGACGACCGCGACGCGATCCGCCAGGCCATGGTCGCGATCTTCACCGAGCTCGGTCCCGACGACCCGCTCGCGCGCGAGCACCGCCGGCGCCTGGCCGCGGCGGTCTACTGAGCGGGCGCGGCTAGGGGTTCGCCGCGGGGCCGGCGCGCGCGGCCTCGCGCGCCTTGGACTGGCGGCGCCGCCCGAGCAGGACGAGCACGCCGAGCACGGCGACGACGATCAGGAGGCCGATCAGGAGGCCGCCGAGGAAGCTGACGCCGCCGAAGGGGAGGGCGCCGAGCTCAGCGAGCCCGTAGCCGAGCGCGATCAGCAAGACGACGATGGCGAGGAGGGTGGCGAAGCCCTGCACGCGCTTGAGCGTGCTCGCACCCGGGGGAGGGGAGACGAGCCCCATGAGTCGCAGGGCGAGCAGCTGGCGACTCGAGGGCGGCTCCTGCCCGAGCCTCTCCATCGCCTCCTTGAGCTCGTCGGGGCGGCGCTCGGCCTGGGCGAGCGAGGCCTTCATCATCTGGCGCAAGTACGGACGCTCCTGCGGGGTGCAGGCCGCGAGCGCCTCGTTGAAGTAGCGTCGCGCGGCCGGGGCGTCGTAGCGCTCCGCCGCGCGCGCCCCGAGCACCACGCGCGCGGCGGCGCGATGCTTCGACTCGCTCTGGAGCTGCTCGTCCGTACGCTCCTCGAGCTGCGGGACGGCGGCGAGCGTGCCCGCCTTGGTCTGCATCCGCACCTGACGCTGCTTGGCCATGCGCGGGGAGTCTGCCAGAGCGCCCGTGCGGGCGATCC
>DAIOHA010000084.1:0-6017 GCA_036744955.1 Thermoleophilaceae bacterium
TGTAGAGCGAGTTGTCGAAGAGCTCGAGGATCTGCTCGTCGCTCGCGTAGCCCATGGCGCGCAGGAGGACGGTGACCGGGAGCTTGCGCTTGCGGTCGATGCGCACGTACACGCGCCCGCGCTTGTCGATCTCGAGCTCGAGCCACGACCCGCGCGCGGGCATCAGGTTGGCGATGAAGACCTGCTTCTCGCGGTCCTTGGCCTCCATGACATAGGCGCCGGGCGAGCGCACGAGCTGGGTGACGACCACGCGCTCGGTGCCGTTGATGACGAACGTGCCGCGGTCGGTCATCCACGGGAAGTCGCCCATGAAGACGGACTGCTCGCGGATCTCGCCGGTCTCGCGGTTCTGGAAGGCGACCTTGACGGTCAGCGGGCGCGCGTACGTGAGGTCCTTCTCGCGGCAATCCGACAGCGAGGCGACGGGCTCGTCGAAGCTGATCTCCTCGAAGACGACCGCCAGGTTCCCCGTGTAGTCCTCGATCGGGGAGACGTCGTCGATCGTCTCGCGCAGGCCTCCCTTCTCCGTGTCGACAAGCCAGTCGAAGGACCGGCGCTGGATGTCGATCAGGTTCGGAAGCTCGAGGCGGTTGCTCAGGCGCGCGAAGCTGCGGCGCTGGCGAGGCGCGTCAAGACGGGCCAAGGCGAGGACTCCTTCGGTTGTCACGGCGGGGCGGGGAGGCGTGCAAAGCGCGACCCCTGAAAATAGCACAAGCGGTCATGCTCCCGGCGGGGAGCTCGGCGCCGCCCGGAGGCGGCGGCTGCGGCCGTCACGGACCCCGCTCCGAGGCTCCGCGGATATGCGGCGGAGCGCCTGCTCGAGGAGCGGCTTCGACTATGGGCCGCGGAGTACTTTAGCGGGTCGGGCGCGCTCAGGCCGCCCGGACGAGATCGCGCTCGGCGTCGATGCCGAACTGGCGGCCGCGCTCGGCGAGCTCGGGCGTGAGCGGCCAGCGGTCGGCGGTCGCCTCGCCCTCGTGGTCGGGGCTCGCGCCCTTGAGCGCCATCGAGCCCGTGTTGTCGCCTATCGTGCGAATCTGGGCGACCTCCTCGGGGGAGAGCGGCGAGCGGGCGGGCACGGCGGCGAGGTCAGCGCGCTTGTCCTCGACGGGGCGCGCGGCGCGCCCCGTTTCCTGGATCAGCGTCGGCACGACGCACTCCACCGCCTCGTGGGCGAGGTTCCACGCGCACGCGAGGCCGAGCGGGGTCAGGCTGTGGCGCTCGGCGACCGGGCGCATGCGCTCGAGCCGCTCCCGTCCCGTCTTGATCCACCCCGCCGGGCGGAAGGCGCGATGGTCCCCGGGCGGCAGCTCTGCGCCCGGAAGGAGGTCGTCGTGGAAGAGGCCGCCGTAGTCGACCACGCGCGTGATGACCTTGACGTCGTGGCGCGCGGCGGCGGGCAGCACGAGCTCGCCTGGCCACGGCTCGAGCGGGTTGAGGATGACCATCGCCCAGTCGATGCGGTCACCGAAGCGCTCGAGGCACTCGATCACGTCGAGGGTGAAGCCGTTCGCCGGGCCCGGCGCGATTCCGAGTCGCTCGACGAGGCCCTCGGCACGCAGCACCTCGAGCCCGTCCCACACCGCATCGCTCGTGTAACCGATGCGGTCAGGATTGTGGAGGAGGAGCAGGTCGAGGCGGTCGACCCGGAGACGCTCGAGGCTCCGCTCGGTGGCCATGCGGAGGTAGCCGGCGTACTCGTCGGCCCCGCGCAGGCTCGGGTCGGTAAAGCGCGGGTAGCCCTTCGCGCCGGAGCGCTTGCCGGCGTAGAAGTCGTGCCCGACCGCGCCGACGAGGGTGTAGGCCTCGCGGTCGAGGCCCGCGAGCGCACGGCTGAGCGTGCGGTCGGCCTCGCCCTGGCCGTAGGTGTCGGCGGTGATGACGGTGCGGACGCGCTCGTCGGGGCGGAAGATCGCCTCGAGCCGCTCGTCGTCGAGCGGCTCGCCGAAGCGCATGTAGTGCCCTCCACTCCAGGTTCCGAGGGCGGTATGGGTCGGCTCGCTCATGCGCCGGATGCTAGTTCGACGGCGCGGGTAGAGTCGCGGCGGTGAGCGCCTCCCCAACCGCGCGCCGACCCCGGCTCGCCCGCGCCCGCGAGCGCTGGTTCCGGTCTGCGAGTGGGTACTGGCGACCCGAGCTGTACGAGCGCTACTTCACGCGGACGCCGGTCGGCTCGCTCCTGCGCCGCCGCGACGACCGCATCGTCCACGCGGCGCTCGGACGCCTGACGAGGCCGAGTGACGCGGTGCTCGAGGTCGGCGCGGGTACCGGTCACTACACGCTGCCGATCGCGCGACGATGCGCGCGCGTGGTCGCCCTCGACGCGGCTCCCGACATGGTCGACTACCTGCGCGCGCGCGCGGAGCGCGAGGGGCAGCCCAACATCGAGACGGGGGTCGGGCGCCTACCCGACGGCCTCGACGTGGCAGGCCCGTTCGACGGCGTTGTCTGCCTCGGCGTGCTCGGCTACGTCGAGGACTTCGACGGGGCGCTGCGAGCGCTCGCACAGTGCCTGCGCCCCGGCGGATGGGCCCTCCTGAGCATGCCCCCGCGGACCCTCGAGGGGGGCGTGCACCGCGCGTTCGAGGTGGCAGGGCGCCGGCGGGTGAGCCTCCGGTCGCCGAGCGAGGCCGAGGTGGCCACGCGGGCGGCCGGGCTGACCGTGGAGAGGCAGGCGCGTGCGGGCCTGACGCGCGGCGGGATCACGCTCCTGCTCGAGTCTCGGCGCGTCGAGGGCGCTGGGGGCGCGGGCGCGCTCTGAGTGCCGCGGCGTGAGGCGCGCTGGCCGGCGCGAGGCTCACCCCGATCCCGCGGCGGCTCAGATCCGGCCCGGCTCGAGCCCGGCGTCCGCTAGAGCATCGAGTAGGCGCGGCAGCGCCGCCGCGGTGCGTCGCCACGAGCCGGGCGCCGCGTAGTGGTCGGCGTCATGAAGGAGCAGCACCTCGCCGGCGGCGAGGCCGGCGCCGAGCCGCGCAGCGATCGAGGAGGCCGTCGCCCGGCGCGACCAGTCGCGTCCGTGGAGCGACCACAGCACGGGCTCGAGGTCGCGCCGGCGTACGAGCCGGAGGGCGGTGCAGGCGCGGGCAGCGGCCGGTGGCCGCGACGAGCGCCGCCGTGCCGCGTTTGAGGTCGTCGGCGACCGCCCCGGGCCGCAGTCGCAGATGCGAGCGGTGAGTCTGGCCGTGCAGTGCGACCTCGTGGCCGGCCGCCGCGATCTCCGCGGCGAGGGAGGGGCGGCGCTCGACCTGCTCTCCGACGAGAAAGAACGTCGCGCGCGCGCCAGCGGCGTCGAGCGCCTCGAGCACGGCCGGGGTGCCTTCGGCGTGGGGGCCGTCGTCGAAGGTGAGCGCGACCGCTCGCGCGCCGGCGACCGAGGCGCGCAGGCCGAGCGCGCGACGCGCCGTCGCGGAGACCGGCGCGGGGGCGGGCAGCGCGTACGCCGCCGCAGCGAGCGGCGCCCCGGCAGCCAGGGCGCCGCTGAGGCGACGGCCGGGCAAGGTCTGCCCGGGCCGGCCGCGCCGCGAGCCGCGAGCGTCCCTACTTGACCTCGACGCTGCCGCCTGCCTCCTCGAGGTCGGCCTTGAGCTTGTCCGCCTCGTCGCGCTCGACGCCCTCCTTGACCGGCTTCGGCGCCTCGTCGACGAGCGCCTTGGCCTCCTTGAGGCCCAGGCCGGTCGCCGCGCGGACGACCTTGATGACCTGGATCTTCTTGTCGCCGGCGCCGGTGAGGACGACGTCGAACGCGGTCTGCTCCTCGGCGGCCTCGCCGCCGCCGTCGGCCGAGGCGCCGCCCGCGGCCGGGGCGGCCGCGGCGACGGCGGTCGCCGACACGCCGAACTCCTCCTCGAGCGCCTTGATGCGCTCGGACAGCTCGAGCACCGAGATGCTCTTGAGCTCGTCGATCCACTCCTGGGTGCTGGTGGCCATGTGCCTTCCCTTTCGCCTGTTTCGTCGCCCCGCAGGACGCCTTACTCGTTCTCGCCGGCGTCCCCGGAGGTCTCGCCGTCCGCGCTCTCGGACTCGCCCGGCGCCTCCTCGGCGCTCGCAGCCTCCGCGACGGGGTCGCCGGGTGCCTCCTCCGCGGGCGTCTCCTCGGCCGGCGTCTCCTCGGCCGGCGTCTCCTCGCTCGAAGCACCGTCGCCTTCTGCGGCGTCCGCGGACGCGTCGCCCGCGTCGCTGGCGGCGGCCTCGGTTGCGTCAGCCTCCCCCGCGGGCTCGGATGCCGAGGCAGCCGCCTCCGCGTCGCCACCGTCGCCGCCCACGAGCCCCTGGTCGCGGATCTGACCTAGCTGGCTCGCGAGCCCCGAGAGCACGCCGGCGAGCCCGCGCACCAGTCCATTGAGCGGTGAGGCCGTGACCCCCACGAGCTGGCCGTAGAGGGCTTCTCGTGCCGGCAGGCGCGAGATCGCCTCGACGTCGTCGGCGCTGAGTGCGTCGCCGTTCAGCAGTCCGCCCTTAAAGACGAGCAGGCCGTGCTCGCGCCGGAACCCGGCGAGCTCCTTGGCGGCGGTTGCGGCGTCGCCGCGCACGAAGGTGAGCGCGGTGGGCCCCTCGAGCAGGGTCTTGAGCGAGTCGACGCCGGCCTGATCGGCCGCGCGCGCGCTGAGGCGGTTCTTCACGACCCGGAAGCTCGCGCCCGCGTCCTCGACGCGCCCGCGCAGCTCGGCCGCCTGCTTGACCGAGATGCCGCGGTAGTCGACCGCGAAGATCGCCTCGGCGTCGCCGATCTCGCGCGCGACCTCCTCGATCACGGCCGCCTTTTCGTCTCTGTTCATCTCGGTCTCTCCGGTATGGGGCCCCGCGTCCGAGACGTTCGCAGGTTGGGCCGGCGCGCCGCGGGGGCGCTTGTGAGAGCCGATCCGCCTGCTTCGGGCTTACCCGCGGGCCCTCGTCGAGGGCCGGGAGCTGAAGGTCTCGGGCGCTTCGCTGTGGTTGCGGCCGCCTAGGCTAGCGCCGCCCCGTCCTCGACGATGTTGCGCGTACGCGAGGGGTCGACGCGTACGCCCGGGCCCATCGTCGTGGTCAGCGTGATCGTGCGCAGGTAGCGACCCTTGGCCGCGCCCGGCCTCGCGCGCATGAGCTCCTCGATGAAGGCGGCGTAGTTCTCGAGCAACGCCCGCTCCTCGAAGTCGGTCTTGCCGATCGGAAGGTGGAGAATGGCCGAGCGGTCGGTGCGGTACTCGATGCGCCCGGCCTTCGACTCCGACACCGCCCGGGCGACGTCCTGGGTCACGGTCCCCACGCGCGGGTTCGGCATCTTGCCCTGGGGGCCGAGGATGCGGCCGAGGCGGCCGACGACGGGCATCAGGTCGGGCGTCGCGATCGCCACGTCGAAATCGGTGAAGCCCTCCTGGACGCGCTGGGCGAGGTCCTCCTCGCCGACGTGGTCCGCGCCGGCGGCCTCGGCCTCGCGCGCCTTGTCGCCCTTGGCGAAGACCGCGACGATGACCGACTTTCCGAGGCCGTTCGGGAGGCTGATGGTGCCGCGCAGCTGTTGGTCGGCGTGGCGCACGTTCAGGCCGGTGCGCACGTGGGTCTCCACGGTCTCCGAGAACTGCGCGGTCTGGAGCTCCTTGATCAGGCCGACGGCCTCGGCCGGCGAGTACTCGCGCTCACGATCGACCTTGGCGAGCAGGTCGCGGTAGCGCTTGCCGTGCTTGGCCATCAGACGACCTCCACGCCCATCGAGCGCGCCGTCCCTGCGACGATCTTGGCCGCCTGCCCGATGTCACGCGCGTTGAGGTCGGGCATCTTGGTCTCGGCGATCTCGCGCACCTGGTCCTGGGTGATGCGAGCGACCTTGTCGCGGTGCGGCTCGGAGGAGCCCTTGTCGATGCCCGCGGCCTCCTTGATGAGCACCGCGGCGGGCGGTGTCTTCGTGATGAAGGTGAACGAGCGGTCCTCGAAGACCGTGATCTCCACGGGGATGACCCGCCCCGCCTGATCCTGCGTCTGGGCGTTAAACGCCTTCGTGAACTCCATGATGTTCACGCCGTGCTGGCCCAGCGCGGGACCGA
>DAIOHA010000085.1:0-6000 GCA_036744955.1 Thermoleophilaceae bacterium
CGGGGATCGCGTCGGAGCTGAAGACGTCGGCGACGACCATGCGCAGGCTGCGGTCGGGCACCCGCGCCAGCGTCAAGCGCGCGTCGCCGAGGACCACGCGATGGCGGCCCGGGCAGTCGCGGAGATAGGTGAAGAGGCGGGCGTCGCGCGCGACGCGCTCGACCGTCCTGTCGATCTCGTGGAAGGTCCACTCCTCGCCGCTGCGCGCGTAGCACGCCATGGCTCCGGTCCCGAGTCCGAGCACGGCGACTCGACCTGACCCCGCCGGGCGGGGCGCCTCGGCCATCACCTGGCCGAAGGGCCCGCTCGGGTGGTAGTAGGCGCGCGGCACGCGCGCGCGGCGCGGGTCGTCGCGGAACTGGCTGCCGTGCGTCGTCGTGCCGTTGACGAGCACGCGCAGCCCGCCGGGTTGCGTCTCGACCCTGCTCACGCCGAAGAAGCTCCGCTCCTGGAAGATGGTCGGCTCGCCGGGCACGAGGAGCGCGCCGGCGACGAGGATCGCCGCGAGCGAGAGGCCGAAGCGCAGTGGGCGGCGGGCGAAGTTGAGCGCCACGCCGGCGGTGAGGCTGAGGGCGAAGCCGCGACCGACGAGCTCGGCCTCACCGCCCGCGCGGCTCGCCAGCGCGAGGATCGCGGCCACGCTCGCGCCTAGGAGGACCGGCACGGCCAGGTCGAGGGGCCGCGTCTGCGGCCCGGCGGGGATACGGCCCTGCCGCTGCGGCAGGCACAGACAGGCGAGCACGAGCGCCAGCGGGTACTCGAGCAGCGAGTCGAAGAGGACGGGCGCGAGCAGCGCGTTGAATGCGCCGCCGAGCACACCCCCGAGCGCTATCCACAGGTAGAACTCGGTCAGCCGACTCGCCGCGGGGCGGTCGTGCGCGAGCTCGCCGTGGCACACGAGCGCGGCGACGAAGAACCCCGCGAAGTGCAGTGGGACGAGCAGCCACGGCGGGTCGCGCGCCTCGAGCAGCAGGGCGACCGAAAGCGCGATGGCGACCACGGGAAGCGCGAGGACCGCGACGCGGTGTCGTCGCTCGTTGCCGCGCCCCGGGGCGAAGGCGAGGATGAACGAGATCAGGTAGAGCGCCAGCGGCACCGACCACAGCAGCGGGACGGGCGCGAGGTCCGTGGTGGCGAAGCTCGTCACCCCGAGCATGAGGCTCGAGGGAACGAAGGCGAGCGCGACCCAGCGCAGGCGGCGGGGCGCGGTGAGGGCCGTCGCCTCATCTGCCGAGCCGGGTCGGGGCTGCTCGCTCGCCGCCTCCTCCGTCGCCGTGTCGAGACGCTCGACACTGGCGGCGCCCGCGCCACGCGAGCGCCACGCGAGCGCCGCGCACGTCGCCACGAGCACGATAAGCGCGACGTACGCGCCGCCCCAAGCCGCGCCCTGCTCGCCGAGCCGCAGCGTCGGCTCGAGCACAAGCGGATAGGCGAGCAGGCCGAGGACGCTCCCGAGGTTGCTCGCGCGGTAGAGGAAGTAGGGGTCGCGGGCCGCGGGGTGATCGGTGCCCGCCAGCCAGCGCTGGAGGAGGGGCGCGGTCGTCGCCACGGCGAAGAAGGGCAGGCCCACGCCGGCGAGCAGGGCCGCGAGCAGCCGCGGGACGGGGCTCTCCCCGCCGCGGGGCGCCCATTCCGCCGGCACGGCGAGCGGGAGCGCGAGCAGCGGGACGAGCAGGACGCCGACGTGCAGGACGGCGGACCGCCGTACGCCGAGCCGGCGCGTGATCACGTGCGCGTACAGATACCCCGCGAGCAGCGCCGCCTGAAAGAAGAGCATCGACGTGTTCCACACCGCCGGCGTCCCTCCGAACAGCGGCAGCACGAAGCGAGCGAACATCGGCTGCACGCTGAACATGAGCGCCGCGCTCAGGAGCAGCGCCGCCGAGAAGAGGGCGACGACCCCGCGCTCCCGGCGCGAGCGGCCGGCGCGCGGGCGGATGTCGGAGGCGGCGGCGCTCAGCGCGGCGACCTTAGCGCCCCGCTGCGCGGCGGGGAGGCGTCCGCGGGCGCGCGCAGAATCATCGAGGAGATGGTCATCCTCGGCATCGACCCGGGCACGGCCCACACGGGCTACGGCGTCGTGCTCGCTCGCGCCGGGAGGCTCGCGGCGCTCGACGGCGGAGTCATCGCCACCGCGTCCGACGCACGCCTCGAGCAGCGCCTCGCGCGCATTCACGAGCGCGTGCGCGACCTCATCGCCACCCACCGCCCGGCGGCGCTCGCGATCGAGGACCTCTTCTTCGGCCAGAACGTGCGCACGGCGTTCGCCGTCGGCCAGGCGCGCGGCGCCGTGCTGCTCGCCGCCGGCCTCGCTGGCATTCCTTGCTCGGCCTACACCCCGCAGGCGGTCAAGCAGGCGGTGTGCGGCTCGGGGGGCGCCGTCAAGGACCAGGTCCAGCGCATGGTCGGCGCGCTGCTCGCCCTGCCCGAGCCCCCCGCGCCCGACCACGCCGCCGACGCGCTCGCCGTGGCCATCTGCCACGCGAACGGCTGCGAGCTGCGCGAGGCGATCGCGTGATCGCCTCCGTGCGCGGGCGGGTCGCGGCGCGGCGTCCCGAGGGCGTCGTCGTCGAGTGTGGCGGCGTCGGCTACGCGCTCGCGGTCTCCGCCGAGACGCTGCGCCACGTGCCCGCCGCCGGCGAGGAGGCCTTTCTGCACACCCACCTCGTCGTCCGCGACGAGCTCATGCAGCTCTACGGCTTCGCCACGGAGGAGGAACGGTCGCTCTTCCTCATGCTCGTCGGGGTGCAGGCGGTGGGACCCAAGGTCGCGCTCGCCGTCCTCTCCGGCGGTCCCCCGCGCGAGCTGCTGCGGGCGATCGCGGCGGGCGACGCCGCCCGCTTCCAGGCGGTGCCCGGCATCGGCAAGCGCACGGCGGAGCGGATCATCGTCGAGCTTCGGGAGAAGGTCGAGGATGATTCGCAGGCCGGCGAGCCGTCGGCCGTCCCGGGCGGCGAGGAAGAGGACGGCGACGACCCGCGCTCGCTCGCCCGAAGGGGCCTCCTGGGGCTCGGCTTCAGCGCCTCCGAGGCCGAGGAGCTGCTCGAGCGCACGAGCGGCGCGACGCCCGAGGAGCTGATCGCAGGCGCGCTCAGGGCGGCGCGGTGAGCGCCGAGGGCGGCATCCGCACCCCGGGGGTCGAGCGCGTCGGGTCCGCGCCGGCGCAGGCGGCCGACGAGGAGCTCGACCGCTCGCTGCGCCCCCGCCGGCTCGACGACTTCGTCGGCCAGGCCGCGGTGCGCGACCAGCTCGGCGTGTTCATCGAGGCCGCCCGCGCTCGCGGCGAGCCGCTCGACCACGTGCTCCTCGCGGGACCGCCCGGGCTCGGCAAGACCTCGCTCGCGCAGATCGTCGCGAACGAGCTCGAGGCGCCGTTCGTCGAGACCGCCGGCCCCGCGCTCGAACGGAAGGCCGACGTCGCCGCCTTCCTCACCGCGCTCGAGCCGGGCGCGGTCTTCTTCGTCGACGAGCTCCACCGCCTCCCGCGGGCGGTCGAGGAGACCTTCTATCCGGCGATGGAGGACCGCCGCCTGCCGATCACCGTCGGGCAGGGTGCGGGCGCGCGCGTCGTCACGCTCGACCTGCCGCCCTTCACCATGATCGGCGCGACCACGCGCGCAGGCTTGATCACGACGCCCCTGCGCGACCGCTTCGGCGTCGCCCACCGCCTCGACCTCTACGAGGTTGACGACCTCGCGGCGATCGTCCGGCGCTCGGCCGGCATCCTCGGGATCGAGGTCGACCCGGACGGTGCGCTCACGATCGCCGCCCGCTCGCGCGGTACGCCGCGCGTCGCCAACCGGTTGCTGCGCCGCGTGCGCGACTTCGCCGAGGTGCGCGGGGAGGGTCACATCGACGCCCCGCTCGCGAGCGACGCGCTCGACCTGCTCGAGGTCGACGCCGCCGGTCTCGACCGCCTCGACCGCGAGATCCTGCGGGCGCTGTGTGAGAAGTTCGCCGGCTCGCCGGTGGGGCTCTCGACGCTCGCCGTAGCGGTCTCCGAGGAGCCCGACACGATCGAGGACGTCTACGAGCCCTACCTGCTCCAGCAGGGCTTCCTCCAGCGCACGCCGCGCGGACGGCAGGCGACGCTCGCCGCCTTTCGCCACCTCGGGCTCGAGCGCCCGCGCGAGGCGGCGAGCCTGTTCTGAGAGCGGGCGCCGGCGCTCAGCCGGCGTCGCCGCTCCTGCCGAAGCGCTCCTCGACGCCGTCGAGCAGGCGCCAGTTGCCCTCGAGCGCCGCCTCGGCGAGCTCGACGAGGCGGTCCGCGTCGGGGTCGCTCGCGCGCTCCTCGAGCAACGCGCGCGACTCGGCGGCGTGCTCGTGATCGCGCTTGGCGTGCAGGGCGAAGTACGCCGTCGCCGGACCCTCGTCCATTCCGTAGTGCTCCACTAGGCCGTCGAGCTTGGTCTGCGAGATCGCCGGCTGCGACGCCTCGACGGCGTAGAGCACCGCGAGCCGCTCGAGCAGGCCGTTGCCCGCGGTCCACGCCTCGGCGCAGGCCGAGGTCTCGGGCAGCGGCGGGCGGTCGGTCGCCGCGCCGACCGCGGAGCCGAACTCGTCCCAAACCGAGACGTGCGCGGCCTCCTCGGCGGCGTGCGTCGCGAGTTCGGCGCGCAGCTCGGGCTCGGCCGCCTCGGCGGCCCGCGCGGTCGCCTCGGCGAGCGCCACGACCGCGTGGCGGTACTCGCCGGCGTAGAAGGCGAGCTCCGAGCGCTCGAGCGATCCGGCGCTCCAGCGCTGATAGAAGGGGTGGCGCAGGACGTCGAGGCGGGCGCGCACGGCGTCCAGGCGGTCGATGACGGTCACGGGGGCTGCTCCTCTGGGTCGGGGTCCGAGAGTTCTACGCGATCCGCCCGCAGGACGCGCGAGCGCCGGCAGGCCACGTCTAACCTTGTCCGACAGATCGACGAGGATCTCGCCCCCGCCATGGCCAACTTCATCTGCCCCAACTGCGGCAATCGCCTGATCTCGAGCGAGCGGACGGCCGGCTTCGGCGGACGCCCCAAGAGCTGCCCGAAGTGCGGCTTCGGGTTCCTGTTCGAGCTGCTCGATGACTACTACCCCGCGCCCACGGCGGCGTTCTTCGTCTGTGACGGGGACGCGCGCGTGATCGGCGCCGGCCGCGGGGCGCGCGAGCTGACCGGCCTCGGCGACACCGACGTGATCGGACGGCCCGTGCGCGAGGTCCTCGGGCTCGAGTTCGAGAACGGCTCCGACCACATCGGCACCGCGCTCGAGTGGGGAGTGCGCGTGCTCGACAAGCAGGTCACCGTGCACGCGGAGGGAGATCGGGCCGAACCGGCGAAAGCCGACATCTTCCCGGCTTACGATGAGGACGGTGGCCTGTTGCTCGTCCTCACCCCGCAGACCTAGACGAGCCGGCCCGACTCAGCGCCCGAGCGACCGCTCCCGAACGTGACCGACCGCCGCCGCAACCTCGCGATCCTCGCCGCGGTCGTCGCGCTCCTCGGCGCCGCGATCGCGGTCATCGCTACCCAGTCCACGCGCCTCGGGCTCGACCTGCGCGGCGGCGTCGAGCTCGTCTACGAGGCGCGCCCGACGCCCAAGGTCCCGAAGGTGACTCCGCAGGCGGTCGACGACGCGATCGCCACCATCCGCCGCCGCACGGACGCGCTCGGCGTGGCCGAGCCGGAGATCCAGCGCTCCGGCGCGAACCAGATCACGGTCGCCCTGCCCGACGTCGACAACGCCCAGCGCGCCATCGAGCAGGTGGGCACGACGGCGCAGCTTCAGTTCTACGACTGGGAGCCGAACCTGATCCTGCGCGACAAGGGCGGCACGATCCGCCTGCTCGACGCGCTGCAGAACCAGTCGACGACCTCGCAGGAGCGCCCCGAGCCAAGCCTGTACGAGGCGGTCAGGCTCGCGGGCAGGGCCGACCCGAGCGCCGAGGAGACCGACCTTCCGCCCGGCGGCCCCGCGCCCGCCATCGCGCGGCGCTTCGGGGACGACCGGCGCGCGCTGCTCGAGTTCTAC
>DAIOHA010000086.1:0-5965 GCA_036744955.1 Thermoleophilaceae bacterium
CGGTCAACGCCGGGCTGCTCGAGTCCGCCCGGCTGATCGAGGGACTCACGCCGCTCCTGATCTCGGTGAACGCCCGCTACAAGACGCACGCCGGCGTGAAGTTCACCGGGCTCCCCGACGAGCTTTGGTAGTCGTCCTCGCCGGCGGCACCGGCGGCGCGAAGCTCGCGCGCGGGATGCTCGACGTGGTGGGTGCCGAGGAGCTGTGCGTCGTTGCAAACACCGCCGACGACGTCGAGGTGTACGGCGTCCACGTCTCGCCCGACCCCGATCTCGTCGCGCTGTGGCTCGCCGACCTGATCGACGCCCGTGGCTTCGGGCTGCGCGACGACACGTGGGAGGTGATGCAGGCGCTTGAGCGCGCCGGCCGCGAGACGTGGTTCCGGCTCGGGGACCGGGACCTCGCCCTGTGCCTCGTGCGCACGGAGCTCCTGCGCTCCGGACGCCGGCTGACCGAGGCGCACGCCGAGGTCGTGCGCGCGGTCGGGCTCGACGCGCGCGTGCTCCCCATGTGCGACGAGCCAGTGCGCACCCACGTGCGCGCCGCCGGCCGCGTGCGGCCGATCCAGGAGTTCATGATCGTCGACCGGGCGGAGCCGGCGATCGAGGGCGTCGAGCTGCGCGGCAGCGACGCGGCACGGCCGACGCCCGAGGTCCTCGCCGCAATCGAGGACGCGGAGGCGATCGTGATCGGCCCGTCGAACCCCGTGATCTCGATCGGTCCCATCCTCGCGGTCCCCGGCCTGTGTGCCGCTGTAGCACGCGCTTCCGCGCCGGTGATCGCCATCAGCCCGTTCGTGGGTGGGCGCGCGGTCAAGGGCCCCACCGAGGCGTTCTGCGCGCACGCGGGCATCGACCCGAGCGCGCGCGGCATCGCGGCTGCCTACGCCGGGATCGTCGGCGGCCTCGTCGCCGACGAGCCGGTCCAGGGCGTCCCCGCGTTCGAGATCGACACGCTCATGGACACCCCCGCCGACCGGGCGCGCGTGGCGCGGGCGGCTCTCGACCTCGCCCGCGAGATCGACGCCGGTTAGATTCGGAGACCACCCGATGCCCACCTTCGCCGTCCTTCCCGTCAAGCGCTTCGCCACGGCCAAGCAGCGGCTCGGGGAGCGTCTCGCTCCGCCGGTGCGGGCCGCGCTCGCGGAGGCGATGGTTGCCGACGTGCTCGAGGCGGCGACCGCATGCGCGGCGATCGAGCGCACGGTGGTAGTAACGGCCGAGCCGCGGGCGGCGCACCTCGAGCGCGCGGCGGGCGCCGAGGTGGTGACGGACACACGCGAGGCCGGCCAGTCGCCCGCGGCGGCGATCGGGGTAGGGAACGCCCTGGCGGCCGGCTGGGAGCGCGTCCTGCTCCTTCCCGGAGACACGCCGCTGGTCACCGCTCGAGAGCTCGAAGAGCTGATGGCGCGCCCGTCGGTCCCGGAGCGCGGCGTCGCGATCGTCTCCGACCGGCACGGGACCGGGACCAACGGGCTTGTCCTCTCTCCGCCCGACGCGCTCGCGCCGAGATTCGGCCCGCAGAGCCTCGCCCGGCACCTCGCCGCCGCGCGCAGCGCCTCGGTCGCCTGCGGCGTCGAACGGGTCCGTGCGCTCGAGCACGACGTCGACACGCCCGAGGACCTCGGTGCGCTCGTGGGCGCCCTCGAGGACGCGGACGCGGTGGCGGCGCGGCACACCCGCCGGGCGCTCGCGCGCGTCGGGCTCGTGGGCGCCCGCCCGGTGGCCGTCGCCGAGGCGCAGCCCTGACGGTCGCGCTCCGCTCGCTCGGAGCCCTCCCGGAGATCGGCGCGGGCGACGACCTCGCCGGCCTGCTCGCCCGAGCCGCGCCCCCCGATCTGGGCGCGACCGACGTTCTCTGCGTCGCCCACAAGGTCGTCTCGAAGGCCGAGGGTCGAACGGTCCGCCTCGACGAGGTCGAGCCCTCGACCCGCGCCCGGGCGCTCGCCCAAGAGCACGGCAAGGACGCGCGCCTCGTCGAGCTCGTGCTCGCGGAGACCTCGGAGGTCCTACGTGCCGAGCGCGGTGTGCTCGTCTGTCGCACCCACCACGGATTCGTGTGCGCGAACGCGGGCGTCGACGTGTCGAACTCCGCGCCGGGCGTGGCCGTCCTCCTTCCCGCCGATCCCGACGGCTCGGCGCGCGCCCTGCGCGAGCGGATCGCCGCCGAGCGCGGCGTGCGACCCGCGGTCGTGGTCAGCGACTCGTTCGGCCGTGCTTGGCGCCTCGGCCAGACCGACGTGGCGATCGGCGTCGCCGGCCTCGTCGCGCTCGACGACTGGCGCGGTCGTGAGGACGCCCACGGGCGCGACCTGCGCGCGACCGCCATCGCCGTGGCCGACGCCGTCGCGGGCGCCGCCGACCTCGGGCGCGCGAAGTGCAGTCGCGAGCCCGCGGTCCTCGTCCGCGGCCTCGAGCGGTTCGTGACCGCGGAAGACGGACCCGGCGCCGCCGTGCTGCGCCGGCCGCCCGAGCAGGACCTGTTCGTCTGAGCCCGACCCGAGCGTTGCCGCGTCCGGCTCAGGCCACGAGGGCGGGCGGGTCGTGACGCGCCCGGAGCGCGTAGAGGGTGTCGCGCTCGGCCGCGGGGCGGCCCGCCGCGTGCGCGGCGCCGATCAGGTCCTCGGGCTCGAGGCGAACGCCGTGCCCCGAGCCGGCCATGCGGCTGATCGACTCCTCCATGAGCGTTCCGCCTAGGTCGTTGACGCCCCACTCCAGGGCCTCCGTCGCCGCGTCGAGGCCCATCTTCACCCAGCTGGCCTGCAGGTTGAGGATCGAGCGACCGAGCGCCAAGCGGAAGACGGCGGTGTGCTTGAGGTTCTCCTCGCGCGAGATCTCCTCGATCCCGTGCGTGCGGCCGAGCATCGTGTGGAACGGGATGAACGACAGCGGCACGAACTCGGTGATCCCGCCCGTGCGCTCCTGCAGCTCGCGCACGACGCGCATGTGCTCGGCGAGCTCCCACGGCTCCTCGACGTGGCCGAACATGACCGTCGCCGTCGAGCGCAGGCCCGCCGCGTGCGAGGCCTCGATGATCTCCACCCAGCGAGCGACCGGCAGCTTGTTGGGAGAGATCCGCTCACGCACACCGTCGTGGAGCACCTCGGCCGCGGTCCCGGGTGTCGAGTCGAGGCCCGCCGCGCGCAGGCGCTCGAACACGGCGCGCGGCTCGAGCCCCGAGACCCGGGACATGTGGTCGACCTCCATCGCCGAGTAGGCGTGCAGGTGGATGCCCGGCGCGGCCTCCTTGGCGAGCCGTAGCCAGCCTTCGTAGTCTTCGAGCGTCCAATCGGGATGGATCCCGGACTGCATGCAGATCTCGCTCGCCCCGAACTGGACCGCCTCCTCGACGCGGCCGACGAACTCCGCGCGCGAGTGCTCGTAGGCGTCGGGCGAGCGGCGTCCCTGCCCGAAGCCGCAGAACGCGCAACCGACGATGCACACGTTCGAGACGTTGATGTTGCGGTTGAGCACGTAGGTCACGAGCTCGCCGGCAAGCTCCGCCCGTAGCTCGTTCGCCGCCTCGCGCAGATCCTCGATCGCCTCGGGCCGGGTCTCGGCGAACAGGGCGGTGAGCTCGTCCTCGGTCAGGCGCTCGCCGTCGCGTCCACGGGCGATGGCGCCCGGGGCGAGATCGCGACGGATCGGTCGCTCGGTGCGGCGGCCTGACCCGTGCCGGGGTATGAAGCTCCAGTAGCGCGCCTTGACGACGTCGAGCACGCCCTGCTCGAGCCACTCCGGGCTCATGTACTGCGGATAGACGCACAGGCGCTCGGAGAGGGCGTAGCCGCGCGGCGCGAGCTCCCGGCGCACGCGGTGCGGCGAGGGGAACGGATGCTCGGGCGAGATGTGGTCGCCGTTCGCCGACAAGCCGCCGAGGTCAGTCGCGCCCTCCTCGACGAGCGGGAGCCACCAGTCGGACAGGTTGGGCGGGATCTGGATGCCGACGTCGGGCATGAGCCGCCGGCACTCGCGCACGAGCAGTCGCATGTCGTCGAGGGTGACCTCGCTCGCCCACGCGGGCAGGGGCTCGGCCGCGGCGCCGAACGTGTTGGCCGAGGGCGCCGTCGCAGCGCCGCGCTGCACCGCGTCGGCGATATCCGCCGGCTCGGCGCCGTAGTACCGCGGATGCGGCACGAAATTCTGGAGGATCACCTCCTGGAGGTGGCCATGCTCGGCGTGGACGGCCGCGAGCGCCTCGAGCGAGGCGATCCGCTCGTCAACGGTCTCGCCGATGCCGACGAGGATCCCGCTCGTGAAGGGGATGCGCAGCCGGCCGGCGGCGTGGATCGTGGCCAGCCGGCGCTGGGGGTGCTTCGTCGGCGAGCCGGCGTGAACGGTTTCCATCAGCCGCTCGGCAACCGACTCGAGCATGAGGCCCTGCGAGGCGGTCACCTCGCGCAGCTGCGCGAGCTCGGGAGGGTCGAGCACGCCGAGGTTCGTGTGCGGCAGCATCCCGCGGTCGAGGGCGCGCTCGCATGCCCACGCCGCGTAGTCGGTGAAGCTCGCGTGGCCGTACTCGCGCAGGCGCCGAGCGACCTCGGGGTTCACCTCCGGCTTCTCGCCCGTGAGCACCAGCAGCTCCTTGGCGCCGCGGCGAGCGGCGCGGTCGAGCATCGCCTCGACCTCGTCGGGCGCGTACAGATGCGCGCGGTGGGTGGCGAACGCGCAGTACTTGCAGTAGCACCGACACGTCCGCGACAGCGACAGCGTGAAGTTGCGCGAGAAGGTGACGCGGCGCACCCCTGTGCAGTCTACGGGCGTCCGTCGTCGCGTTCGCCGTGGCGTAGCGCGGCAGGGATGCTCGATGATGTCGCCATGGCGAAGCTGCCATCACGGCGCCGTCGCGAGGGACCGCGGCGGTCCCGCGTCGCCCTCGCCGCCGGCCTGGTGCTCGCCGCGCTCGCGACCGCTCCGGGCTGCGGCGAGGGAGAGGGCTCCGCGCCCCCGGGCGGTGGCGCTCCGCGGCCGCTCACGCTCGCGCTCGACTTCGCCCCGAACGCGGTCCACGCCGGCATCTACGCCGCGCTCGCCGGCGACGAGGACCGCCGGCGCGGGCTCGCCCTGCGCGTTCGCACCCCGACCGCCTCGACCGACTCGCTCAAGCTCCTCGCCTCGGGCCGCGCGGACATGAGCGTGGCGGACATCCACGACCTCGGCATCGCGCGCGAGCGCGGCGACGACCTCGTCGGCGTCGGCGCGGTCGTGCAACGGCCGCTCGCCGCGGTGATCGCCCGGCCGCCCGTGCGCCGCCCGCGCGACCTCGAAGGACGCCGGGTCGGCATGCCCGGCCTCCCCTCCGACGACGCGGTCGTGCGGGCGCTCGTTGAGGCCGACGCCGGCGACCCGGACCAAGTGCGCAAGACGACGATCGGCTTCTCCGCCGTGCCGGCGCTCGTAAGCGAGCGCGTGGCTGCGGTGACGGCGTTCTGGAACGCCGAGGGCGTGGCGCTGCGCCGGCGCGGGGTGCCGACGCGGACGTTCCGCGTCGGCGAGCGGGGGGTCGCGCGTTACCCCGAGCTGGTCCTCGTCGTCCGACGCGAGACGCTCGCGCGCGACCGTCCGCGGGTCGAGGCCGCGGTGGACGCCGTCCGCGCGGGGACGCAGATCGCGCTGCGCGACCCGGGTCCCGCCCTTACGGCGATCTCCCGCGCATCGGCCTCGCGCCCGGCCGACACGCGCGCTCAGTTCCGCGCCGTGCGCCCCGCGCTCGCCCCGCCCGTGCGCCTCGACGCCCGTGCGCTCGAGGCCTGGGCGGCATTTGCGCAGCGGTATGGCATCGTCAACCGGCGCCCCGACGTGCCGCGCGCGTTCGAGCTCCGGGTGGCCGGCTCGCCGTAGGGCGCCGAGGGCGGCGGAGTCCGCGACCGAGCCGCGCTGGCGCCCGCGCTACCCGCCGGTGCGCTGCGACACGCGCCACCACAGCCGGGGCGCGAGCAGCCGCAGCGCGGGCACGAGCGCGAACC
>DAIOHA010000087.1:0-5830 GCA_036744955.1 Thermoleophilaceae bacterium
CCTTCTGCTCCTGCTCGTACTTGTACTTCGAGTAGTCGAGCACGCGGCAGACCGGTGGGCGCGCCTGCGGCGCCACCTCGACGAGGTCGAGGTCGCGGTCGCGCGCGTACTTGAGCGCCTCATCGCGCTCGACTATCCCCACCTGCTGGCCGTCCTCCGCGATCAGCCGCACCTGCGGCACGCCGATCCGCTCGTTCACACGGGTCTGATCCCGCTCGGGCGGACGCCGATCGAACCTGCGCGGGATCGGCACTAGGCGAACGCTCGGCTGGACGTCAAAGGCGAGTGAGGGCGAGGACGGGCGGGAAGGGCACGGCGCGTCAGCTGCTGCGGCGCGTGGCGTGGGTGCCCTTCATTCGCGGGCGAGTATAGCGGTGGCGGGGTCGTCGCGGGCCGCTCGCTCACGCACCTTGGCGGCGAGGCGCGCGACGGTCTCGTCGAGGCTCTCGACGCCGGCGTCGCCCTCGCGGTGGCGGCGGACCGAGACGGCGCCGTCGCGCTCCTCCTGGTCGCCGACGACGAGCATGTACGGGACCTTTCGCACCTCGGCGTCGCGGATCTTGCGCCTGACCGACTCCCCGCGCGCGTCGACCTCGGCACGCAGGCCGCCCGCGGACAGCTCGCTCTGCACGCGGCGCGCGTAGTCGAGGTGCCGGTCGGCGATCGCCAGCACGATCGCCTGCACGGGCGCGAGCCACAGCGGCAGCTCGCCGGCCGTGTGCTCGATCAGGATCCCCACGAACCGCTCGAGCGAGCCAAAGATGGCGCGATGGATCATCACCGGCCGGTGCTCGGCGTTGTCGGCGCCCGCGTACGCGAGACCGAAGCGCTCCGGCATCGAGTAGTCGAGCTGGACGGTGCCGAGCTGCCACGAGCGCCCGAGCGAGTCGGTCATGTGGAAGTCGATCTTCGGCCCGTAGAAGGCGCCGTCGCCCTCGTTGACCTCGAACGGGAGCTCGCGCTCGTGCAGCGCCCGCTCGAGCGCGCCCTCGGCGCGGTCCCACATCGCATCGGTGCCGATGCGCTCGGCGGGGCGGGTCGAGAGCTCGAGACGCGGCTCGATGTGGAACACGCGGTACGTCTCGAAGGCCATGTCGAGCGCCCCGACGACCTCGTCCTGGACCTGGTCGTCGGAGCAGAAGATGTGGGCGTCGTCCTGGCAAAAGTGCCGGACGCGCATGAGGCCGTGCAGCGTCCCGCTCGGCTCGTTGCGGTGCAGGAGGCCGGGCTCGGCGTAGCGGACGGGCAGGTCGCGGTAGGAGTGGCGCTCCTGGTCGAACAGGTGCGCGTGCCCGGGGCAGTTCATCGGCTTGATGCCCATTGGCCGCTCCTCCGCCTCGGTTATGAACATGTTGCCGCGGTACTTGCCCCAGTGGCCCGAGGTCCGCCAAAGCTCGGCGTCGTAGAGCTGGGGGGTCTTGACCTCGGTGTACCCGTGGCGGCGCCAGGTTTCGCGCGTGAACTCGAGCAGCGTGTTCCAGATCTGAGTCCCGCGCGGAAGCCAGAACGCCGCCCCCGGCGAGACCTCCGAGAAGGTGAAGAGCCCGAGCTCGCGGCCGAGCTTGCGGTGGTCGCGGGCACGCGCCTCCTCGATCCGGTGGAGGTGCGCGTCGAGCTCCTCCTGCGAGTGGAACGCGGTCCCGTAGATGCGCGTGAGCATCGGGCGGCTCGCGTCGCCGCGCCAGTAGGCCCCGGCGAGGTGAGTCAGCTTGAACGCCTTGATCCGCTTCGTGCTCGGCCCGTGCGGGCCTTTGCACAGGTCGACGAAGGGGCCGTTGCGATAGAGCGAGACGGTCTCGACGCCCTCGTCGCGCGCGAGGTCCTCGATCAGCTCGACCTTGTAGTCCTGGCCCTCGGCGCCAAAGCGCTCGAGCGCCTCGTCCACGGCGATGTCGGTGCGCTCGAAGGCCTCGTCGGCGCGGATGTGCTCGCCCATGCGGTCCTCGATCCGCTCGAAGTCGGCCTCTGAGACCTTGACGCCCTCCGGGAAGTCGAAGTCGTAGTAGAAGCCGTCGGCGATCGGCGGACCGATCGAGACCTTCGTCCCGGGGTAGAGCTCGACCACCGCGGTGGCGAGCACGTGCGCGGCGTCGTGGCGGATGAGCTCGAGCGAGTCCTCGTCGCGCGGGGTCACCACCTCGAGCAGCGCGCCGTCCTCGACAGGTGCCGAGAGGTCGCGCAGGTCGTCGGCCCCGTCGGTGCCCTGGGCGCCGTCCGTGCCCGGAGCGGGACGCTGTCGCACGGCGAGCGCGGCGCGCGCCAGCCCCGCGCCGATCGCCTGAGCGGCGTCCGCTCCCGTAGCGCCGTCGGGGAGCTCGAGCGAGTTTCCGTCGGGGAGCACGACCTTCATGGCGTGGCGCGAAGGGTAGGCCGCGGCAGGGTCACGGGCAAAGCGGTCCGCGATCTCGGGGTCGCGAGTGGCAAAGCGCCTGCATCTGGGCGCCTTCTTGCAGTGTGACGCGACTCACGTGCCGGCTTCTCGGGCGGCCCTAGCGTGCCCTGTGCACAGAGCGACAGATCGCCCGGCGTGAGGACCGACCGCCGGGACCCGAAGTCGCCGCGCCCCTCCTCCCTCATCGCGGGCCATACCGCGCGGCTCCGTTCGCGCGCGCCCTGGAGGAGAGGCCCGACCCCGAGCCGGAGGTATTCGAAACATGTGGAAGCTTGCCCTTTCCCTGCTGTGCGTCGGCGCGGTCGCCGGACCGGTGACCTACGCGCTGGCGGCGACGGAGGACGGCCGCGCAACATCCGCGCGGATCGACCGCACGGCGCTCGCCCTCGAGACGGAGCCCCTCGCCGCGCGCGGCGAGGGCGAGCGGCGCGCCGCCGCCGAGCGTCGTGAGGAACGCCGAGAGCGGCGCGCCGAGAAGGCGCCGCGAGTGCCCGCCGCGCTCGAGGCGATCGCCGCGTGCGAGTCGGGTGGCGACCCCGCGGCCGTGGGAGGTGGCGGCGCCTACCGCGGCAAGTACCAGTTCAGCCCCGAGACGTGGGCGTCGGTCGGCGGCTCCGGCGACCCCGTCGACGCTCCCGAGGCCGAGCAGGATCGCCGCGCCGCGATGCTGTACGAGCGCGACGGCGCGGGCCACTGGCCCGTCTGCGGCGCGTAGCCCGCGACGGTCGCCCTGACCCACGGACGACGGCGCCGACCCAAACGGGTCGGCGCCGTCGATTCGCGGTGCGGGCTCAGATTGGCCCGCGGCCGCGCGTCGACTCCTGCCACGGCGGCGTCGCGGGCGGATCCTGTGCGTCGAAGCGGACCCCGCTCCCCGCGACGATGTCGTCGCGGCCGGTCTCGTCCCACCGCACCCAGGCCTTGTGGCCGCCGTCGTAGTCGGGTCCCCAGAGGACGAGCGTCGCGGTCTCTTCGCCGACGCGGCAGCGCTCCGAGCCCTCCTGGTCGAGCCCCCGCCAGAGGCGGACGAACGGGTTCCCTTCCCACTCCTCGCCGATTGTCGTCGGCTCGGCGTGGCCCGGATGGACCTGCGTCTCGGGCGGGAGCCTCATCAGCACCTGCATAATCGATCGCCGCAGGTCGTCGAAGCTCGTCGACCCGGGCGCGCGAACGCCCCCGACCGAGCCCTTGAACAGCGTGTCGCCGGTGAACACGTGCCCGTCGTTGATCCGGAAGGTGAGCATCCCGTCGGTGTGCCCGGGCGTGTGGAGCGCGTCGATCGTGAGGTCGCCGACCGTCAGGAGCTCCCCAGGCTCGAAGGCTCGGTCGACGTCGCTCAGGTGCTCGGCCTCGAGCGGGTGAGCGAGGATCTCCACCCCGAAGCGCTCCTTGTAGACGTGGTTCTCGGCGACGTGGTCGCCGTGGCGGTGCGTGAGGAGCAGATGGGTGGGCGTGACCTCGTGGCGCTCGATCTCGGCGAGCAGCGCCTCGGATGGGCCGCCCGAGTCCACGATCACCGCGTGGCCGCCCGCGCGGTCGGCGACGAGGTAGGCGTTCGACAGCCACGAGGGGTGCATCGAGCGCTCGACAATCACGGGGCGCCACCTTAGTGGCCGCGTCCGGCGAGGCGGCTGCGCGCCCTAAGATCGTCCGGCGTGAGCGACCTCGCCGGCCTGCGCGCCGAGCTCCCGGTGCTGGAGCGGACGGCGTACCTGAACGCGGGGACCCAGGGGCCCCTCCCCCGGCGCGCGGTCGCCGCGGCGCGCGCCGAGCTCGAGGCGGAGCTCGCCGAGGGGCGCGGCACGGCACGGCACTTCGAGCGCATCGCGGCTCTGGCCGAGAGCCTGCGCGCGGGGGTCGCGCCTCTGCTCGGCTGCGATCCCGCCGAGGTCGCGCTCACGCGCTCGACGACCGACGGGATCAACACCGCTCTCGGGGCGCTCGCGCTCGGACCGGGCGACGAAGTCCTGACCTCGGATGAGGAGCATCCCGGGCTCGTCGCGCCGCTCGCGGCGGCGCGCGCGAGGCGCGGATTCTCGGTTCGCGTGGCTCCATATGAGCGCGTCGTCGAAGAGGTGAGCGCGCGCACGCGCCTTGTCGCGTGCTCGCACGTGTCTTGGGTCTCCGGGCGAGTGATCGACGCGCCCGCGCTCGCCGCGGTCGCCCGAGGGGCGGGCGCGCGCGTGCTGCTCGACGGTGCGCAGGGCCTCGGCGCGCTCGCGCTCGACGTGCGCGCGCTCGGCTGCGACTTCTACGCCGCGCCGGGCCAAAAGTGGCTCTGCGGCCCGGATGGGAGCGGCTACCTGTACGCGCGCGGCGACCTCGCCGCGGAGCTCCTTCCCTCGTGGCCGAGCTTCGTCTGCCTCGCCGACCCGGGTCGCCCGGAGGATCTGGTGCTCAAGCCGGGTGCCACCCGCTTCGACCAGGGCGTCGTCGCCCGGGCACAGGCCGCGGCTTCGCTGGCGAGCCTCGAGACACTCGGCGAGGCCGGCTGGGACGCCGTGCTCGCTCGCGGGCCGGAGCTCGCCGAGCAGCTCGCGGCCCGGCTCGCGGCGCACGGCGCGAGCGTGACGGCGCGGGGCTCCTCGACGCTCGTGTCGTGGGCGGCGGACGACGGTCCCATCGAGGTCGAGCGGCTCGCCGCCGCGGGGTTCGTCCTGCGCGACCTGCCCGGGCGCGGGCTCGTGCGCGCGTCGGTAGGGGCGTGGGTGAGCGAGGAGGAGCTCGAGCGGCTCGTCGGGGCCGTTGGCGGGCGGTGAGGCAGCTCAGACGAGGTCGACCGGCGCGCGAACCTGGCCCCTGAGGTGGACCACTTCTCGCGGACGCCGCGTCGTGCCTACAGGGTCAGGGACTCCGAGGCAACCAGATGACGTTCCGACCGGGAGAGTGGGCCGTGCTGGGCTCGAACCAGCGACCCCCAGCTTGTCGAGCTGGTGCTCTCCCAACTGAGCTAACGGCCCGGGCGGGGCGAGGATATCAACGGTCAGCCGGCCGAAACCGCCTCGGGCGTCGCCTCGTCCTCCCCCGCCGGGGTGACGCCGCGCGAGCGCATTGCGATCTCGAACGCCTCGCGCGAGGAGTAGCGCGGCGCCCAGTCGGCCGTGGCCTTGAGCTTCTCGTTCGAGGCGACCCACGGGTAGCGGACGAAGCTGAGGTTCCCCGCCGGCGTCTCGACGCGTCGGAGCCTCCACATCGTCTGAGCGAGCGCGCGGTAGGGCCGGTAGGGCACGCGGACGCGCCTCAGGCCCACGAGCTCCGCGCACTCGGCCACGGTCATCCAGTCGTCCGGAGTGACGTTGAACGCACCCGAGCGGGTCCACCACGTCGTCCTCGTGGACGAACTGGACCGGCACGTCGCCGTCGCCGAAGTCGGCGAAGAACGGCTGGTCGGTGAACGAGCGCGAGATGTAGTTGTCGACCGTCGGTCCGAAAACGATG
>DAIOHA010000088.1:0-5820 GCA_036744955.1 Thermoleophilaceae bacterium
GGCGCGGACGCGCTAGAGAATGCCGTGCTCACCCTACGGCGAGCCGCCGCTCGGGCAGGCCCCGGAACGACGCTTGCGTCTAGCCCGCGGCCGGGTCGGAGCCCCCGGCGCGCCGCAGCGGCGTGACCTGCCCGCCCGGTTCGACCTTGCGACCCGTGGCCGCCTCGAGCGCCTCCTCGAGCTCGGCCACACGCGCCGACAGCGCGCCGATGGCGTCGGCCACCGGGTCGGGCAGGTGGGCCCAGTCGGCGTCGGGGCCCTCGGGGCGCCTGCCCCCGACGCGCACCGGCCGGCCGGGATTGCCAACCACCGTCGCGTGCGGCGGCACGTCGTGGATGACCACGGAGTTCGCCCCGACCTTGGCCGAGCGCCCGACCCGGATCGGGCCGAGCAGCTTCGCCCCCGAGCCGATCACCACCTCGTCCTCGACCGTGGGGTGGCGCTTGCCGCGCGCGAAGCCCGTACCGCCGAGCGTGACGCCCTGATAGAGCGTTACCTGGTCGCCGATCTCGGCGGTCTCGCCGATGACGACGCCGCCGCCGTGGTCGATGAGGAGCGCGCAGCCGATGGTGGCCGCGGGGTGGATCTCGATCCCGGTCAGCGCGCGGCTCGCGTAGGCGAGCGCGCGCGGCGCGAGCGGAACGCGGAGCTCGAACAACCCGTGCGCGAGGCGGTGGGCGAGCAGCGCGTGCACGCCGGGGTAGGTGAAGAGCACCTCGAGGCTGCCGAGTCGACGCGCCGCGGGGTCGCGCTGGCGCGCGGCGCCGAGGTCGTCGCGTAGCTCGCGCGCGACGCGGGAGATAGTGCCGAGCCCCAACACCGCTAGCCCGCCCCGGCGGCCCCGAACGCGGGCGCCTCCGCGGTCGCGCTCCCGCACGCGGGGCAGTCCTCGCGCCGACGGGTCGCGATGGTCGTCGGTTCGCCGCCCTCGCCGTCGAAGTAGAGTACGCGGTCGCGCAGGGGCTCGCCGACGCCCGTGACCAGCTTGAGGGTCTCGAGCGCCTGCAGCGACCCGAGCACGCCACCAACGGCCCCGAGCACGCCGGCCTCCCGGCACGAGGGCACGCTTCCCGGCTCGGGCTCGACCGGGAAGGCGCACCGGTAGCACGCCGACTCGCCGGGGACGATCGCCATCACGAGCCCCGTTAGCCCGACGAGGCCCGCCTCGACGAGCGGTATCCCGAGCGCGCAGCACGCGTCGTTGACGAGGTAGCGCGTGGCGAACGAGTCGGAGGCGTCGACCACGACGTCGGCGCCCGCGAGCAGTGCCTCCGCGTTGGCTTCGACGAGCCGCGCCGGGAAAGACTCGAAGACCGTCTCCGGGTTGAGGAAGCCGAGCTTGATCGCGGCGTTCTCGGCCTTGCGAGCGCCCACATCGGGCGTCAGGTGCAGAGGTTGGCGCGCGAGGTTCGAGAGCTCGACTGTGTCGTCGTCGACGATCCCGAGCCGCCCGATTCCCGCCGCTGTGAGATAGGTCGCCGCGGGGGAGCCGAGGGCGCCCGCGCCGACCACCACCGCGCTCGCCGCGCGCAGCCGTTCCTGGGCCGCGCCGCTCCACGCGGGCATCGCGAGCTGCCGCGAGTAGCGCTCGAGCTCGGCGTCGGAGAGCGTCATCGGCGCACGATCCTCAGGCCAGCGCCGTCGGTATGTACCTCGTGGCCCTCCTCGGCCGCCGAGCGCGCCACGCTCTCCCACGGCTCGCCTTCGTCGAGGACGGCGACGAGCTCCTCGCCACCGTCCATGTCCTCGAGCGTGAGCCGGACGCGCACCCAGTTAAGCGGGCACGGCACGCCTGCGAGGTTCAGGCGGCGCTCCGTCGTACGCGCCGGTGCCCTCACGGCGCGAAGAACGGCGTCGACACGTAGCGCTCGCCGGAGTCGGGCAGGACGACGACGACCCTCCGGCCCTCCCACCCCGGCCGCGCGGCGAGCTCGATCGCCGCCCGCAGCGCCGCGCCGGCGGAGATCCCCGCGAGGACACCCTCCTCGCGCGCGCACCGCCGCGCGGCCTCGACGGCTTCCTCGTCGCCGACGGCGATCGTCTCGTCGATGACCTCGCAATTGAGGACGGCAGGCACGAATCCGGCGCCGATGCCCTGGATGCGGTGGGGTCCCGGCGGGCCGCCCGAGAGGACGGGCGAGCTCGCCGGCTCCACGGCCACGACGTGCAGCTCGTGGTTGAGCTCCTTGAGGCGCTCGCCGGCGCCCGTGATCGTGCCGCCCGTACCCACGCCGCACACGAGCGCGTCGACGCGTCCGCCGGTGTCGCGCCAGATCTCCTCCGCGGTCGCGCGCCGGTGGATCTCGGGGTTGGCGGAGTTCGTGAACTGGTCGGGGCGGTAGCAGTCGCTGCGACCACCGGCGATGCGGCAGGCGGCCTCGACGGCCTCGTTCATCCCGCCCATCGACTCGACCATGGTCACGTCGGCGCCGTACAGGCGCACCAGCCCGGCGCGCTCGCGGCTCATCCCCTGCGGCATGGTGAGCACGAGCTCGTAGCCCTTGGCCGCGCACACGAAGGCGAGCGCGATGCCGGTGTTGCCCGACGTGGCCTCAACGATCGTCGTCCGCCCGGGCTCAATCCGTCCCTCGCGCTCGGCCGCCTCGATCATCGCGACCCCGATGCGGTCCTTGACCGACCCGGCGGGGTTGTGCATCTCGAGCTTTCCGACGATCTCCGCGCCGCCGTCGGTCTCGAGGCGGCCGAGGCGCACGAGCGGCGTGCCTCCGACGCGCTCTGAGACCGTCGGGGAGATCGCCTCCGGCCCGGCGGGCGGGGCGCCGAGCAGGCGCGAGGGGGCGGCCGTCATCGTCGATCAAAGGTACCGCGCGGACGAAGGTCGGTCGCCGCGCTCTGAGGGCGAGCACGCTGCTCCAGGCCTCGACCGACCGCAAGACCGCGGACATGATCCGCTGCGGCTTCAGCCACTACGCATGCGGGCGCACCGCGAACTACTGGATGCGCTGGGTCGGGTACCCGGGTTGCTCGTGGTACGGAGGAGGCCGCTGGGGCGAGAACATCGCGTGGCTCAAGTCCGGCGCGATCGTCCGGCACTTCATGACGTCCTGGCTCCACTCGAGCGGCCACCGCCTCAACCTGCTGAGCACCTCGTTCAACGACGCCGGCTTCGGCCACCGCATGGGCAGGATCGACGGTCGAGCGGCGTCGGTGCGGACGGCGCAGTTCGGCTACTCGCGCTGCTGAGAGCCGGCCTCGACGCTCCGAGCGTCGACCGGAGCCCTGGGTCGGCGAGCGGTTCACCGTGCGCGACACGCCGCGTGCGCGAAAACCCCGCGCCGTGGGTAAGGACGACGCATGGGAGTTCTCGAACCCGTGATCGCGGCCGGCGGCATCGGGCCCGGCGGCGTGATCCTCATCATCATCATCCTCGCCTGGTTCACGTACATGATCGTTCGCCGCGTGCGCGCGAACCGATCGGGCGGGGACGAGGATCAGGCCTAGGCGCTGGCAGAGCGCCAGCGCGCCCGCCTTCGTTGCCTGTCCTCAGACGGCCAGCGCCGAGGACGGAGCGGAGGGTGGCGCACGTGCGGACCGGGCCCGCCACGGCTGAGTTCGATTGCTTCCTGGACTCGAACCGTGCCCACGCTCGTCGAGTACATGGGCCAACGCTGCAACGCACGCTCGCAAGTCAGGGCGGCTTTGCGGGCCCGGGTCGATCCAGCCTTGCCCTGACCGCGAAGGGCACCGGCAAATCATCCGTCTCATCTCGAGTCGCACGCCTCGCACGAGGCTTGTGCGACCAACCGGTGACTCGCTCGCTCAAGCGGAGATCGAAACCTTGCCGGAGAGGCTTAGCCAGAGCCGCGGTCGCGCAGCCGGCGTCGAGCTTGCGCCGACGGGCAACGCGCGAACTCGAGCGCTTGGCAGTCTCACTCGGTGATATCCGAGCGGGCGTCGGTGGGTAATAGGAGCGCGAGGGCCGCCGGGGAGTCCCCCCAGCTCCCTATCGACTCGGGCTATGCCTCCCCGGCCAGCCCGGGGTCAGGCGGCCCTCGCTACGCCCGGATCGGTCGCGTCGGCCGTCGGGCGGTCTCCCGTGTCTAGGGCTCGACCTGCCAAGTCCCGATAAGCGTGGCGACTAGGCCGACGAGGGCGAGACTCGACCCGCCACCGAGGCCACCCCCCACCGCGGAGCCAAACTCCAAGAAGATGATCAGTAGATCGGCGCCAAGCCCGACGACGGCTAGGACCGCAAGGGCCGTCAGGCCGCCTGGTTCCTCGACGTAGGCACGTGCGAGGGCGAGCCCGAGGCTCCAGAGGCCTATCACCGTCCACAGGACCGCCACCGCCGGCAGGTACTCGAACGCGTTCCCGGGATTGCTGCCCGTCTCCCAAGGAAGAAAGAGGCCGACCAACAGGAGGGCGCCGCCCACGAGCAACGCGAGAGCGCCGCGCCGACGTATGGACTGCCGAGCTGTGTCTAGGCCCCTTGGCATTGGCGACAAGCCTGCCCGTGCGGGTCAGATGTAGTACATCGGCGCCGTTGCGGCGTCCGCCTCCCGCTCGGCTAGCTCCGCGACCGTGACCTCGCCGAGCACCGACCGCAGCGCCTCGACGGCGTCGGCCCAGGGCGGACCGGCGGCCCGCGCCTCGGCGCCGAGCTCGCCGTCGAGCAGCTCGACGATCTCGAGCACCGTGATCTTGCCCGGTGGGCGGGCAAAGGAGTAGCCGCCCTTCACGCCGCGCTGGCTCTGGAGGATCCCCGCGCGACGGAGCGTTCCGAACAGCCCCTCGAGGAACTGCACGGGAACGTCTCGGCGGCGCGCGATCTCACCGAGGGGCACGGGCCGGTCGCCGCCGGCGCGAACGAGCTCGGTCAGCGCCCTCACGGCGTACGGCGACTTGGCGGTGATGGCGAGCAAGGCGCGGGCGGAGTCTAGACCTCGCCGACTACCGTTCGCCGCCATGTCGACGCGCTCGCTCGTCGCGCGGTGGCTGCCACCGCTCGGGCTCATGGGCCTGATCTTCTTCCTTTCGGCGCAGCCCGACCTGCGCTCAAACCTCGGGCTCGTCGACCTCGTCGGGCGCAAGATCCTCCACGCCGCCGAGTACGGGCTGTTGTGCGTGCTCTGGTGGCGCGCGCTCTGCACGGTCGCGTCGCGCGGCGCGGCGATCTCCCTAGCGTTTGCGATCAGCGTGGGCTACGCGACCACCGACGAGCTGCACCAGACCTTCGTGCCCGGCCGCCACGGCTCCCCGGTCGACGTGGGCATCGACACGTTCGGCGCCGCGGTCGCCGCGTTCCGCCTGCGTCGCCGGCTGGAGCGCGCGCCCGCGGCGAGCGAGCCCGCGCCGGCTACAGCCAGCCGCGCTGGTTAGCGACGACACCGCCTGCGCGCGGTCGACCGCGCCGAGCTTCGCGTAGGTGTTGTGCAGGTGGGTCCGCACGGTGCTCGTGAACAGGCTGAGCTCAGCGGCGATCTGCTTGTAGACCTTTGTCCTGCCGAGGCGCTTGAGGATCTCGAGCTCGCGCGCCGACAGAGGACACGGGTCGGCCTGGCGTCGCTCGGGGGGGCGTGCCGAAGGGCAGCTCGAAGAGGATGGCGCGCAGGCTCGACGAGCCCAGAAACCGACCAACCTCGCCATCTTAAGCAGCCGCGCCGGGTCGGTCGGCTGGTGGTTCATGTAGTAACGAGCATGTCTACCAGCGGACGATCGCCGCGTCACCCGTCGCCTCGTCGCTGTGGTGGCGCTCGGTCAGCGTCGCGAGCCGGCTCGGGGGGCACCAGCGCCGCGCGAGCACACCGTGCACGCGCGAGTGGTCGACGCCGGCCCCGCCGCTCGGCGCGCACCCGCGCC
>DAIOHA010000089.1:0-5798 GCA_036744955.1 Thermoleophilaceae bacterium
GCGCCAGCCGTCGAAGAAGTGCTCGGCGTCGTAGATGACGCGCTTGCCCTGCGCGCGCAGATAGGCGACAGAGTCGGCGATCATCTCGAGGTTCTCCTCGGGGTCGACGCGCGTGACCTTCTCGAGATGGAGGCGCCATGTCTTGCCGACGAGCGTGCACACGGGCGCGGAGCAGTCGGCGAGCAGGCGCAGTCCGTCGTCGTCCTCGGCGCGCGCGTCGCGGCGGCGCGTCATGCCGAAGGCGACGATCTGCGCGTGCTCGAAGCGCTCGCGCGCGAGCAGCTCAAAGAGCGCGGCCTCCTTCGGGTTCGAGCTGGGGAAGCCGGCCTCGACGATGTGCACCCCGAGCGCGTCGAGCGCGTGCGCGACGCGCAGCTTCTCATCGGCCGAGAGCGACATGCCCTCGCCCTGCATGCCGTCGCGGAGGGTGGTGTCGTAGAGCTGGACCTGCGGGACCATCGGGAACGCCTTTCGGAGGTGGGTGAGCGAGTACGGGAGGCCAGCGGCGACGCGAGCCGTCTAGCGCGTCGCCGCGCCCGTAATTCGCCTGCCAGAGGCGCTCATCACACCCTCGATGGTACCTCGACAAAGTCGAGCCACTCGCGGTAGCGCTCTGCGCGGCCGCACAGCGCCTCGTCGAAGACCCGTTGCACCTCCCGTGTGATGGGGCCGGGCTCGCCCGTGCCGACCGGATGGTCGTCGACCTCGCGCACCGGAGTGAGTTCGGCGGCCGTGCCCGTCAGGAAGACCTCGTCGGCGAGCGTGAGCTCCGCGCGCGCTATGTCGCGCTCCACGACCTCGAAGCCGAGCTCACGGGCGATCTCGACCACCGACTTGCGGTTGATCCCGTCGAGGATGGAGGCGGACTGCGGCGGCGTGAGGATCGTCCCGTCTTTCACCAGGAAGACGTTCTCGCCCGTGCCCTCGCACACGTGGCCCTTGTCGTCGAGCAGGATCGCCTCCTCATAGCCCGCGTGCGTGACCTCGATCTTCGCGAGCACCGAGTTCAGGTACTGCGCGGTCGCCTTGGCGTGCGGGATCAGCGACTCGGACGAGATCCGCCGCCACGACGAGACGCGCGCGCGGATCCCGTTGGCCTTGCCCTCGTCGCCGAGATAGGCGCCCCACTCCCACGCCGCGACCATGACCTCGACCGGGTTCGAGAGCGGGTCGAGGCCCATCGAGCCGTGACCGCGGAAGACGAGCGGGCGGATGTAGCACGAGCGCAGGTTGTTGCGGACGATCAGCTCGTGCGTGACCTCGCGCAGCTTCTCAACCTGGTAGGGCATGTCCATGTAGTAGAGGCGCGCGGACTGGCGCAGGCGCTCGAGGTGGTCACGGTGGCGGAAGATGCCCGTGCCGCTCTCGGTCTCGTACGCGCGGATCCCCTCGAAGACCGCCGTGCCGTAGTGCAGCGAGTGCGTGAGGACGTGAACCTTCGCCTCGTCCCAGGGCACGAACTCGCCGTTGAGCCAGATGTAGTCCGCGCTGGCCAAGGTGCGGAGATGATAGGGCGGCGGCGTCCGCCCCGCTCAGATCCGATCGAGCACCGCGCGGGTGGCCTCCTCGGTGGTCGCCTCCCCACCGAGGTCGCGCGTGCGCAGGCCGCCGGCGAGCGCGCCATCGACTGCGCGATCGAGCGCGTCGGCCTCCTGGGGGCGGCCGAGCCCGTGGCGGAGCATCATCGCCACCGACCCGATCGTGGCGAGCGGGTTGGCGGCGCCCGTGCCCGCGATGTCGGGCGCCGAGCCGTGCACGGGCTCGAAGACGCCGGGCGCTTCCGGAGCGCCCAGCGAGGCGCTCGGCAGCATGCCGATCGAGCCCGTGAGCATCGCCGCCTCGTCGGAGAGGATGTCTCCAAACATGTTTTCGGTGAGGATCACGTCGAAGTCGCGCGGGCGGGAGATGAGCTGCATGGCCGCGTTGTCGACGAGCATGTGCTCGAGCGCTATCGGGTCCTCGCGCGGGTCGGCGTCGGGCCCGCGGGCAGCGCGGCGACGGTCGCCGGCATAGCGCTCGACGGTCTCGCGCCACAGGCGCGACGTCTCGAGCACGTTGGCCTTGTCGACGCTCGTGACGCGTCGGCGCGCGAGCCGGAAGGCGACCTCGGCGATGCGCTCGATCTCCGGCACGGTGTACACACTCGTGTCGTACGCGCCGCCGGCGGCGTCGCGCCCGCGGTCGCCGAAGTAGATGCCGCCGGTGAGCTCGCGCACGACGAGCAGGTCGGTGCCCTCGATGCGCTCCCGCCGCAACGGGCTCGCCTCGAGCAGCGCGGGGCTCGGACGAACCGGGCGCAGATTGGCGTAGAGCTCGAGGCCCTTGCGCAGCCCGAGCAGCCCCTGCTCGGGACGCGGCGCCTCGGGGTCGGTCGACTCCCACCTCGGGCCGCCGACGGCGCCGAGCAGGACGGCGTCGGCGGCGCGGCAGGCGGCGAGCGTCTCCTCGGAGAGCGCGGTGCCGTGCGCGTCGATCGCCGCGCCGCCGATCGCGTGCTCGGTGACCTCGAAGGCGCCGAGGCGGTCGAGCACCTCGAGGGCGGCCTCGACGACCTCGGGGCCGATGCCGTCGCCCGGGAGGGCGACGATGCGTGTGCTCACGCGGGCGTCAGTCCCGGCATACGTGTCGCGTGGCCATGAGGGTGCATCGGCACGGGGCGCAAACTACAGCTCTCCCCCCGCGGACCGCCGCGGCGGCGCAGACGGACTGGGGTTCAGTCGAGCTCTCCCAGAGGCCGCGATCCGAGGGCCCAGGCCGCCCCGAGCGAGATCACCCAGGAGCCGAGCGCGCCGAGCAGGTAGATGGGCGGGTCGCCCCCCGGCCGTCACCCCCGCCAGGCGCACGAGGACGATGCACGCCCCGCAGGCGACCGGGAGGGCAGCCAGCTCCGCACCGCCCGGAGGGACGGCGAAGGAGAGCGTGCGACGCCGCTCGATCTCCGGTCGCACAGCGCTCACCCATGCTCCTGCGGCGAACCCGGCGGCGAGGATCGCCTGCCTGCCGTCGTCCCAGAGAAGACCCGCGGCCGCAGCCGCCGCGAAGAGCGCATAGACGCCGATAGCGATTCGCCTTCCCCGCTCTGCTCTCCAACGCGCTCGGCGGCGCGCGCCGTCACTTCGCGAAGGCTCGCCCCCGTCGGCGCGCTCCGTGTCGCGCCTCACGCCGGCCGTCGCGCCGCGATGTTGAGGCGCACGTAATCGAACACCGGCGGGTCGCCGAGCCGTGCGAGGACCGCCTCGACGAAGCGCTCGCGCAGCGGCTCGGCGAGGCGCTCGAGATGCGGGCCGAGCACGACCGTGCGCAGAAAGGCACGCGGGTCGGACGGTGTCGCCGGCCGCTCCGCGGTCCACACCTCGACATCCTCGAAGCCCGCGGCTCGCAGACGCGCCTCGGTCTCGCTCGTCCCGGCGAAGTTCCACGTCCCCCGCGGCGGTCGCTCGGCGTCGGCGAAGTCGCCCTCGGCGTAGGCGCCGCGCACCGCCTCGAGCACCCGCGCGACGTTGCCCTCCGCTCCGCATTGCGCGGCGAGCCGCCCGCCGGGACGCAGCGCGGCGTGCAGGCGCTCGAACAGGCGCTCGTGGTCGGCGATCCAGTGGAAGACGGCGTTCGAGAACACGGCGTCGACCTCGCGGTCGAGACCGAGATCGATCAGGTCGACGACGCGCAGTTCCACGCGCCCGCCGAGCCGCTCCCGAGCCTGATCGACCATCTTCCCCGAGGCGTCGACGCCGATGAGCCGCCCGCGCGGCAGCCGCTCGCGCAGAAGCTCGGTCACCCGCCCGGTGCCGCACCCCGCGTCGAGCACGGTCTCGCCGCCGTCGAGTGGCAGGCGGTCGAGCACCTCCCTCCCCCACGCCTCCTGCGGGTCGGCGACGCGGTCGTAGACGGCGGCGTCCCACTCGCGCGTGGGACTGCCGACGTCGCCGGCGGCACCGCTCACGCGAGCGCCACCTCGGCATCGTGGCGCGGCGTCTCGGTGATCGCGCGGCGGAGCGTCGGCTCCGGCTCGGGCCGCGTCGGCCGAAGCGCTCTGGCCTTGACGAGCTCGCTTAGCACGGCTCGCATCTCGGCCTGGGCGAAGGCGCTGCCCAGGCAGCGACGGACGCCCCCGCCGAACGGGATCCACGTGTAGGTGCCGGGCGGCTCGTCGAGGAAGCGCTCCGGGAGGAAACGCTCCGGCTCCGGATACAGGTCGGCCCGCCGGTGCAGCAGGTAGATCGACGGCGTCACCGTGACCCCGGCCGGCAGCGTCCAGCCGCCGATCTCGACCGGCTTCGTCAGCCGACGCGCCACGAGCGAGATGACCGGCCGCAGACGCAGCGTCTCGGACACGACGGCGTCGAGGTACTCAGTCGCGCCGGCTCGGACCTCGTCGACGAGTCGCTCGAGCTTGTCGGGGTGGCGAGCCAGTCGCTCGACGGCCCATGCCAGCGCGGTCGCGGTGGTCTCGTGGCCCGCGACGAGAAGCGTGACGAGCTCGTCGCGCACCTCGCGGTCGGTCATCGGGTCGCCGCCCTCGTGGCGAGCCTGCAGCAGAAGCGAGAGCACGTCGCTGCGATCCTCGAGGTCGAGTGCCCTTCGTCGCTCCGCGATCTCGTCGTAGATCGGGCCGTCGACGCGCTCCAGCGCCCGCGGGAACGAGCCGAAACGCGCGAGTCGCTCGGGCCCGAGGATCAGTGGTAAGAGCAGCTTGCGCGGCTCGGTGAGCATGTCGAGCAGGCGACGCAGCTCCCGGCGCAGTCGCTCGAGCCGCTCGCCCTCGCCCAGACCGAAGACGGCGCGCAGGATGATCTCGAGCGTGATGGCCTGCATGCGCGGACGCACGCGGTAGGGGACGCCGAGCGGCCAGCGCTCGATCTCGGCCGCCGCGACCTCCGACATGAGGTCTCCGTAGCGCTGCATGCGCGCGCCGTGAAACGGCGGCAGCAGAAGCTTGCGCTGCTCGAGGTGCGCGTCCTCGTCGAGCAGCAGGACGGAGTGCTCGCCGAGCACCGGCAGCAGAATGCGATTTCCCTCGCCGGCGTGGAAGGTCCGCGGATCGGAGGTGAAGACCTGCTTCACGTCCTCGGGCCTCGACAGAACGATCCACGTCCCCTCGTGGGCGATCCGGAGCGTGAAGGTGTCGTCGAAGCGAGCGGCGCACTGGTCGAGCATCCACTGCGCGCGGCGGAACCAGATCGCGGTCTGCGCCGCACGCGGCATGCGTGGACCGGGTGGTAGAGGAGCGCGGTCGAGCACGCTCGCGGTCTCCGCCTGGCCACCGTTCACAACGTCGTCGTCACCGGCCCGGGCCGCTCCCGCTCGGCCTCATACCGCTCGATCGCCGCGCCGGCCTGCAGCGTGATCCCGATGTCGTCCAGCCCGTTGAGCAGACGGTGGCGGATGTCCGGGTCGATGTCGAACGGCACCTCGCGCCCGCCGAAGCGCACCACCTCCTCCTCGAGGTCGATCTCCGCCTCGCCCGCGTCCATGAGCGCGCGCACCTGCTCCTCGGGCAGCGGGACGGGCACGAGCCCGATCTTCGTGCAATTCGAGTAGAAGATGTCGGCGAACGAGGGTGCGACGAGCGCCTTGAAGCCGTAGTCCTGGAGCGCCCAGGGCGCGTGCTCGCGCGAGGACCCGCAGCCGAAGTTGCGGCCGGTGACGAGGATCTCGTTCGGATCGAGGTCCCAGCCCGGCTCTTTGGCCCAGTCGTAGAAGAGGTACTGGCCGAAACCGGTGCGCTCGACGCGCTTCAGGAACTGCTTGGGGATGATCTGGTCGGTGTCGACGTCGGAGCGGTCGAGCACCGAGATCGG
>DAIOHA010000090.1:0-5761 GCA_036744955.1 Thermoleophilaceae bacterium
CCACGAGGCGCCCGTCGACCTCGGCGACCCACACGACCTCGGCGCTCGCCGTATTGCCCGCACGCTGGAAGGCCGCCGCCAGGACGGCGAGCCGGCCGGGCGCGAGCCGGCGCACCGCGGGTAGATTTCGGCGGCGCTCGCGAAGCGGGGCACCCGCGGACGACGCTTGGTGCCGTCGTCTATGGGCCGTGCTAGGCACCGCCGCGAGCGGGTCAGGCGGCGCCGGCACCGGCGAGCGGCGGAACGGGCCTAGACTGCGCGCCCGATGTCCCGCTTCGCCGAGCCCCAGGACGACGTCTTTCGGGCGCTCAACGCGTCGATCTCCTTCGACATGCGGCTCGCGCCCTACGACATCGAGCAGTCGCGGGCGCACGCGCGCATGCTCGCCCGCTGCGGGATCATCGCCGACGCTGAGGCGGCCGAGCTCGAGCGCGGGCTCGAGTCGGTGCGCGACGAGATCGAGTCAGGCCGCTTCGCAGCGCAGCCGCACGACGAGGACGTCCACATGGCGATCGAGCGTCGCCTGACCGAGCTCGTGGGGCCCGTGGGCGGCAAGCTCCACACCGCGCGCTCGCGCAACGACCAGGTTGCGACCGACGTCGCCATGTTCGTGCGCGGTCGCGCGCGGGTGGCGGCCGACCACGTGGCCGCTCTCATGGCCACGCTCGCCGATGTGGCCGAGGGCCATCTCGATTGGGCGATGCCGGCCTACACGCACCTTCAGCGCGCGCAGCCCGTCTACCTGTCGCATCACCTGCTCGCGTGGTTCTGGAAGCTCCGCCGCGACCGCCGCCGCTTCGAGGCCTGCCTCGAGGCGACGGCCGAGCTGCCGCTCGGGGCCGGGGCTCTCGCCGGCGTCAACTTCGGGACCGACCGCGAGTACCTCGCGCGCGAGCTCGGTTTCGAGCGCCCCGCGCCGAACTCGATCGACGCGGTCTCGAGCCGAGACGCGGTCCTCGACTACCTGTCGGCCGCCGCCACGTGCGCGACCCACCTCTCCCAGCTCGGGGCCGAGCTCGTGCTGTGGTCGAGCGAGGAGTTCGGCTACTGCGAGCTGAGCGACGCCTTCGCCTCCGGCTCGAGCATCATGCCGCAGAAGAAGAACCCCGACGCGGCCGAGCTCCTGCGGGCGAAGGCCCCGCGCATCGCCGGCCACCTCGTCGCCCTCCACGGCGTCCTGCACGCGCTTCCGCTCACCTACAACAAGGACCTCCAGGAGGACAAGGAGCACCTCTTCGATGCCGGCGACACGCTCGAGCTGTGCCTCGCGGCGGCCGACGGCATGCTGCGCGGCGCGCGCTTTCGGCGCGACCGCATGGCGGCGGCAGCCTCCGACGAGTTGCTCGCCGCGACCGACCTCGCCGACCTGCTCGTGCGGCGCGGAGTGCCGTTCCGCGAGTCGCACGGCGTGGTCGCCGGGCTGGTGCGGGGCGCGCTCGAGCGCGGCGTTGCGCCTTCGGAGCTGAGCAGCGAAGACCTTCGCGTCATCGCGCCGGCTCTCTCAACGGACGACCTGGCCGAGGTCTTCGGCGGCGACGCGTGGCTCGAATCGAAGGTCTCCGAGGGCGGCACCGCGCTCGACCGGGTGCGTGAGCAGCTCACGCAAGCACGTGCCGAGCTCGCCGCGGAGCCGGCGTGAGCGCGCCGCTCGCGACCGCCGCCGCGGCGCCGACCTCCTCGGCGACCGGACCCGCCCGCGGGGCGCCCGATCCGCGCTCGGTCGACTTCTACGCGCGCTCCGTGCACGACGTGGCGCGCGACCTGCTCGGATGCGTCCTACGCCATGGCGGCACCTCGGGTCGTATCGTCGAGACCGAGAGCTACCACGAGTCGGAGGCCGCCTGCCACGCTTTCATCGGCGAGACCGAGCGCACGCGACCGCTACTCGGGCCGCCGGGCGTCGCCTACGTCTATCGCTCGTACGGCATCCACGCGCTGCTCAACGCGGTCGCCGAACGTGACGGTGTCGGGGCCGCCGTGCTGATCCGCGCGCTCGAGCCGCTCGAGGGAACCGAGCGCATGCGCGCGCGCCGCGGGCTCGAGCGCCCCGAGGACCTCTGCTCGGGGCCCGGCAAATTGACCCAAGCGCTCGGCATCGGACTCGACCTCAACCGCAGCTCGCTCGTGGGGGGCCCGATCGAGGTCCTGCCGCCGGCCCGCGGCGCCCCGGCGGTCCGCATCGTCTCCGGGCCACGGATCGGGATCACGAAGGCGGCCGAGCGCGAATGGCGCTTCTGCGACGCCGACAGCCGTCACGTCTCGCGGCCGCTGCCGCCCGGTTTCCACGCGGGCGCGCGGGGGCTAACGGCGCGTCCCTCTCGCGCGCCGGCCGCGGCCGCGCGTGGCGCGCGCGTGCCCGCGGGGGCCGCGCTAACGACCGTCGCCGGGGACGTCGGGCGCCGAGGACGAGGCCCCCGTGGCCGACCCCGCGCCGTCGGCTGAGCCGGCGCCGTAGCCGTCGCCGGCGCCTGTGCCGGCACCGGCGCCGGCGCCTGCCCCTGCGCTCGAGGCACCGGCTCCCGCGCCAACCCCCACACCGGTGCCCGGGGCTACCCCCGCGCCGGGAGTCGGCACAGCGGGCGGGGGCGACTCGTTGGGGTTACGCTCCTGCTCGAGGCGCTCGGCCGACTGGACGAAGTCGCGCCAGATCTCGGCCGGGAAGGTACCGCCCGCCACGGGCTCGCCCTCGTACTCGGTCTTCATGTAGCGGACCTTGTCGGGGTAGCCGACCCAGACGGCGATCGTGTAGCGGCTGTTGAAGCCGACGAACCACGCGTCGCCGTAGTTCTCGGTGGTGCCGGTCTTTCCGGCCACGAACGCGCCTTCGCCCGGATCGGCGGCCTTGCCCGTCCCAGAAGTGACGACGAGCCGCAGCATCTGGCGGACGTTCTCGCCGACCTCGCGTGAGTAGACGCGCCTCTCGCGGCCCTTGTTGCGCTCGCGCGCGCCGCCGCCCTTGACCGACTCGATCGCCACCGGCCCCATCTGAGACGAGGCGAGGCTGCCCGAGCGCCGCATCCCGCGACTGGCGATCGTCGAGTAGGCGTAGGCGAGCTCGAGCGGCGTCACGCCCTGCTCGAGACCGCCGAGGGTCATGGCGGCGTTCGTCGAGAGCGGAGTCTTGATGCCCATCTCACGCGCGGTCCGGGCGATGTTCTTCGTGCCGACCTCGAGCCCGAGCTCCGCGTACACGGAGTTGTCGGAGTGCGCGGTGGCGTCGCGCAGGTTCGTGACGCCCGCGTACTCGTCCTTGTAGTTGTTGACCTCGAACGTTCCGTCGCCGGTGCGCAGTGTCTTCTTGCGTGAAGAGAAGGTGCGGTCGGGGCTGATGCCCTGCTCGAGGGCGGTCACGAGCGTGAACGGCTTGAGCGCGGAGCCGGGCTGGCGGTGGCCGTTGGTGGCCACGTTGAAGGGCTGCTTCGTGAAGTTGTCGCCGCCGACCATGGCCTTGACGCCGCCGGTCTTGTTGTCGATGGCGACGAGCGACGCGCTCGGGCCGCCCGGCGGGAGATTCGTGTCGATCGCGGTCTGGGCGCGGCGCTGGAGCTCTGGGTCGAGCGTGGTCTCGACCTTGAGGCCGCCACCGAACACCTTGCCCGCTCCGTAGCGCTCGACGAGCTGCTGGGTCACCCAGTTCGAGAAGTAGGGGACCTCGGAGTCCGGCTTCGGCGCCTCGATGTCGCCCTCCGCCGGCACCGCCTGCCTGATGCTCTCGCGGTACTGGAAGGGCGTGATCATGTCCTGCTCGAGCATCCGCTGGAGGACGAGGTTGCGCCGGTCGCGGGCGTCCTTGGGGTTCTGGATCGGATCGAACGCGTACGGCGAGGCGATGATCCCCGCGAGCAGCGCCGCCTCGTGCGGCTCGACCTGGGAGGCGGCGCGCTCGTTGCGGCTGACGCCGCCGCGGCTCTTGCCGAAGTAGGTGCGGACCGCCGACTCGATCCCGTAGGCGCCGTTGCCGAAGTAAACCGTGTTGAGGTACTGGGTGAGGACCTTGCGCTTCGACCACTGCCGCTCGAGGTGGTAGGCGAGCGCCGCCTCGCGCAGCTTCTGGAAGAGCGTCCGCTCGCCCTGGGCGGCGAGCGCGTTCTTGACGAACTGCTGGGTGATCGTCGAGGCGCCCTGGACGGCGCCGCCGCGGCGGACGTCCGCCCACAGCGCGCGCACGATCCCGCGCGCGTCGACGCCCTCGTGCTCGAAGAAGCGGCGGTCCTCGATCGCAATGACTGCGTTCTCGATCAACGGCGAGGCGTCGCCCTCGCGCAGCAAGATGCGGTTCTTGTTGCCAGTGAGCTTTGCGAACGAGCGCCCGCCCGCGTACAGGGTCGAGTTCTGGGCCGCGCGGAACTCGGCCTGGTTGTCGAGAGCCGGCAGCTCGCCGGCGACCGCCATCATCATCCCGAACACGGTCGAGGTGAGGGCGAGCGCGCCGAGCCCCGCGAGCACGAGGCCGACCCGCATCCAGCGAAGGCGCGTGGCGGGGCGTCCACCGCCCCGGCGACGCCGTCGGCCGGCACCGGGCGACGGCGGGCGCGGGGGGTCGCCGCCCTTGCCGTCTCCGCCCCGCTTCGGGGCGGGCGGCGCTTCGGGGCGCGGAGCCCGGCGCGGCGCGGTCCGCGCGCCGCCGCCTCGGGAGGGAGCCTCCTGAAGTCCCACCACGGTGCCGGGGCGCGGCCCCGCCGCGCCTCCCGCGGTCGCGTCGACGCGCAGTTGGGCGAGGCGCTCCTCGACGTTGCGAGGGGCGTCGGCGCTCGCACCAGCGCGTCCGTTCCCGCGCCCGCCGGTCCGTCCGTCCGCGGGGGCGCGCCCGCCGTCGCGTCCTTCCCGCGGTCGGCCCGCGTCGCGGTCGGCGCGCGCGCGGCGTCTTCCGCCCGCGTCTCGGGCCGGAGGCGCCGGGGCCACATCGGGGGCGGTCGCTCCGTTCGTCGAGGTGCGCCTGTCGCGCCTCGGCAGGCGCTCTACCGCCTCCCACTCCCAGGTACCTGCGTCCCCGTTCGCAGCGCCGGAGCCGTTGCTTCCGCCGGACCCGTCAGACCCGTTGCCGTCCGCGCCCGGCGTCGCGCTGGAGGCGTCCCCGTCGCGGGAGCGGCCGGTAAGACGCGCGAGTGCACGAGCGGGCCGGTGTGCGGGCGGGGAGTCGGGCATTCGGCTTTGGGCCACGCGAACGTGGACCGAGCGCCTGACGACGGGCTCTCCTCTCGCCGCCGGGCCCGGCGCGGGCGGGCGTCGAGCCCTCCCCGCGAGAAAGGCGGCAGTCTAGCATTGCCCCCATGACGGAACGCTCGAGCGCGGACGCCGAGTTCCTGCTTCGAAACGCCGTCGAAGCCCTCCCCGAGGGCGAGCTGGAGCGCAAGCTCGGGCTGGGCCGACCGCTGCGCGTGAAGCTCGGAATCGATCCTACCGCGCCCGATGTCCACCTCGGTCACACAGTCGTGCTCCAGAAGCTGCGCGAGTTCCAGGATCTCGGGCACACCGTGGTGCTCATCATCGGCGACTACACCGCGCGCGTCGGCGACCCCAGCGGCCGCTCAGCCATGCGGCCGCACCTCGACCCCGAGCAGATCGAGCGCAACGCCGAGACCTACCGGCGCCAAGCGCTCAAGGTCCTCGATCCCGAGCGCACGGAGCTGCGCCGAAACGGCGAGTGGCTCGACATGGCGATGGAGGACCTCTTCGCGCTCGGGCGCACCGCGACGGTCGCGCAGCTGCTCGAGCGCGACGACTTCTCCAAGCGGCTGGCCGCCGGCGACCCGATCTCGAT
>DAIOHA010000091.1:0-2025 GCA_036744955.1 Thermoleophilaceae bacterium
GAGGTCGATGCGAAAGCGCTCCACGTCGAGGCCGGCGCGGCGCGCTTCCTCGACGAGCGCCTCGGTGGTGTCGAGCTTGCGGCGAAAGCAGAAGAGACCCTCGCGCACCGTCCGCAGGTACGCACCCGCCGCCGCCGTACCCTGCTCGGCGGCAGCCTTCACGCTCAGGCAAGCTGGGTAGCTCGAGCTGAGCGGCCCGTCGCGCCACAGGAGCGGGTCGCACGGCATGCCGGCCGCCGCCGCGGTCTCGAGCCACTCGACGAGCAACCGCTCGGTGCCCGCGGGGGCGGGGGCGAGCGACTCGCTCTGGCCTTCGCTCGGTCCGAACTCGCGCGCGAGCCCACCCATGACGTAGGTCCAGGCGAGGCCCTCGCCGAACTCCCGCTCGAGGCCCCGGATCACCGGCTCGTGGGCCCACGACGCCGGGCACACCGGGTCGGTCAGGTAGCGCACGCGAACCGGCACGAGCCGCCAAAATAGACGACCGGTGATAGGCACCCTCCTCAACGGTCGCTTCCGCCTCGAGGAGCGTCTCGGATCGGGCGGCATGTCGACCGTGTACCGCGCCTTCGACGAGACGCTCGAGCGCTGGGTGGCCATCAAGCTGCTCCATCGCGAGATGTCGGACGAGGCCGACCAGCTCGAGCGCTTTCGTCGGGAGGCGCGCGCGGTCGCCCAGCTCTCGAGCCCCCACGTCGTTGGGGTGATCGACGCCGGCGACGACGACGGCCACCCGTTCATCGTCTTCGAGTGCATCAACGGCGAGACCCTCAAGGACCGCATTCGCCGCCTCGGACGGCTCGAGATCGACGAGGCGATCGCCTACGCGATCGAGATCGGCCGGGCGCTGTCGGCCGCGCACGCCGCGCGGCTCGTCCACCGCGACGTGAAGCCTCAGAACGTGCTCGTGAACCAGGACGGGCGCGCGAAGGTGACCGACTTCGGCATCGCCCGCTCGCTCGAGGCCGACGGGCTGACCATGACCGGCCGCGTGCTCGGGACGACCGACTACGTCGCCCCCGAGCAGGCCCTCGGTCACTCAGTGACCGAGCAGTCCGACATCTACTCGCTCGGGACCGTGCTGTACGAGATGCTCACCGGCGACGTCCCCTTCCGCGCCGACACTCAGGTCGGGGTGGCGATGAAGCACGTGCGCGAGCCGCTGCCGAACGTGCAGGTTCGCCGGCCCGAGGTATCCTCCGCGCTCGCCGCGATCATCGAGCGTGCGACCGCCAAGGAGACTAGCAACCGGTACGAGACCGTCGACGACATGGTCCACGACCTCGAGCAGGCGCTCGCCATCGAGGCCGCCCGCTCGGGTCACACGACCGGCGAGGCGACATCGGTCCTCCGCCACCTCCCGCGCGAGAGCTCGACCTACGCGCCGACGCGCCTGCGGCGCCCGGCGCGCTGGCTCGCGACGATCGTGCTTGTAGCCGCGGTCCTGGCGGCGGCTGTCGTGGTGCTCGTGAGCCGCTCGGAGCAGGGCACGCGCGGCGGAGCCGACCGCGAGGGCGGCGGCGGGCTGCGGGCGGTGACCCTGCATGGCGGACACGACTACGACCCGGCCGGCGACGGTCGCGAGCATCCCGACGAGGCCGCTCAGGCGGTGGACGACAACCGCACGACCTTCTGGAGCACCGAGGGCTACTCGGGGGACCTCGGCAAGCCCGGGGTCGGGCTGTACGTCGATGCGGGCACGCCCGTCGCCGCACGCCGGCTCAGCGTCGTCAGCCCCGAACCCGGCTTCGAGGCGGCGGTCCTCGCCGCGGACGGCGTGCCCCGCGACATCGGAGGGTGGAAGCGTGTGGCCGCGCCCGCGCGGGTCGGCGAGACGGCGCGCATCCGCCTCGACACGGGCGGACGGCGCTTTCGCAACTACCTCGTGTGGGTGACCAAGCTGCCGCCGGGGCGGCGGCGGGCGGCGATCTCGGAGATCAGCCTGCTCCGCTAGGGCGGGCGCTGGCGTGGCGGGGGCGGGACCGCCGCACGGCGAGCCTTCAGAAGCGGTACGCGCGCTCCGCC
>DAIOHA010000091.1:2035-5731 GCA_036744955.1 Thermoleophilaceae bacterium
CGCCGGGGCGGCGGCGGGCGGCGATCTCGGAGATCAGCCTGCTCCGCTAGGGCGTGGCGGGGCGGGACCGCCGCACCGCGAGCCCTCAGAAGCGGTACGCCCGCTCCGCCTCGTGACGCTCGACCGCCAACCGCACGAGGCGGTCGACGAGCTCCGGGTAGGGGACCCCCGAGGCCTCGAATAGCTTCGCGAACACGCTCATGGGCGTAAAGCCCGGGATCGTGTTGAGCTCGTTCACGAGCACGCGCCCGTCACTCTCGACGAAGAAGTCGGCGCGCGCGAGCCCGGCGCAGCCGGCGCGCCGGAAGGCCTCGAGGGCGAGCGACCGCACGCGCTCGCGGATCTCGTCGGCGATGCGCGCGGGGATGACGAGCTCCATCCCGCCCGCGCCGTACTTCGCCTCGTAGTCGTACCAGTCCGCGTTGACCACGAGCTCGCCCAGCTCGGAGGCGATCGGCTCGCCGTTGCCCATGACCGAGCACTCGATCTCGAGCCCGCGCGACATGGCCTCGACGATCACGACCGGGTCGTGCGCGAACGCGCCGGCGAGGGCCGGCCCGAGGTTCTCCGGCGCCGACACCTTCGAGATCCCTACCGACGACCCGAGCCGCGCCGGCTTGACGAACACCGGCAGGCCGAGGCGCTCGAGCGTCGCGGGGTCGTCGCCCTCGCGCAGCGCCGCGTACTCGACCTGCGGCATCCCGGCCACCGCCATGGCGTCCTTGAACGCGAGCTTGTCCATGCACAGGGCGGAGGCCAGCACGCCGGCGCCGACGTACGCAACGTCGGCGATCTCGAGCAGCCCCTGCACCGTCCCGTCCTCCCCGAACGGGCCGTGCAGCGCGGGAAAGACGACGTCGGCGGCGAGCAGCCCGCCGCCGGGCTCGACGCAGATCGTGGCGCCGTCGACACTCCACCGCCCCCCGCGCGAGATTTCGACCGAGATCGTCTCGTGACCGGCCGCCTCGAGCCCCTCGCGCACCGCGCGGCCGGACAGGATCGAGATCTCGTGCTCGCTTGAGCGTCCGCCGGCGAGGACGGCGACCCTCACCGGCGCGGATCGCGGTCGGCGGTCATCACCGCGCGGGAGGCGGGTCGAATTCGACGAAGCGTCCGACGACGATGGTGACCGTCGAGCCGTCGCGACGCTCGACGCCCGCACCTGGCGCCTGGTCGACGACTCGCCCATCGTCGGCCTCGTCGTCGACGTCGCGCGTGATGCGCGAGACGCGGAAGCCGGCGGCGCGCAGGCGGGCGCTCGCCTCCCCCGGAGAGAGCCCGGTCACGCCGGGGACCGTGGCGCGCTCGGGCTCGTTGTCCTGACGCGCCTCCCGGCGGGGACGCGACCTTCGCGCCCGCCGCTCCCTCGACTCCGGCCCCGAGGAGATCGAGATCGTCACCGTCGCCCCCTCCTCGACCGCGGCTCCGGGCTCGGGGCTCTGGCCCACGACGTCGTCCTCCGGCGCGTCCGAGCGAGCGCGCTCGACGGCGACCCCGAGCACGCGCGCCTCGAGCACCCGCACGGCCGACGAGCGCGTCAGCCCGACGACGTTCGGGACCTCGACCTGACGCGGGCCGGAGCTTACGAGCAGTCGCACGCGCGCGCCGGCGTCCACCTCGGTGCCCGCGGGCGGGCGCGTACCGATCGCCCGGCCGGGCGCGATGTCGGCGGACGGGCGCCGCTCAGCCTCGACGCGGAAGTCCGCCCGCGTCAGCTCGCGGACCGCCGAGCGCTCGCTCTGACCGACCACGGAGGGCACCGTGCGCCGCGCCGGACCGGCGGAGCTAACGAGCCGCACGATCCCGCCGGGCTCGACCTGCCCCCCCGCGGGGGGCCGCTGGGCGACCACCTCGCCCTTCGGCCGCCCGTCGGGCCGCTCGTCGACCTCGACTCGCAGCTCGAGGCGCTTGAGCCGTTCGCTCGCCTCGACCACTTCCTGGCCTACGAGGTTCGGGACGCGCACGTCCCCGGGGAAGAGCAGCATGGCCAGAATGACCCCCAGGGCGGCGAGCGCGAGCATCATCAGCGCGACCCACGGCCAGCGCCGGCGGCGCTCGTCCTCCTCGTCCTCGCCGGGGACGGCCGCGCCGGCCACTGGCACGACGGCGCCCGCGGGCAGCACCGTGCCGCGCCCGTCCTGGCCCGCCTCGATGCGCTCGCGCGCGGCGCGCAGGTCGGCGGCCAGGTCAGCGGCGCTCTCGTAGCGGGCGGCGGGGTCCTTGACGAGCGCACGCAGGATCACCGCCTCGAGCGCCGGGTGGACGTCGGGACGAAGCTCGGCCAGCGGCGCCGGGGCCTCGGTCAGGTGCTTGAGCGCGATCGAGACCGCGCTGTCGCCCTCGAACGGCACGCGCCCGGCGACCATCTCGTAGAGGACAATCCCGATCGAGTACACGTCCGAGGCAGCGGTCACCGCGTGGCCCTCGGCCTGCTCGGGCGAGAGGTACTGCGCGGTGCCCATGATCGAGCCGGTCTCCGTCATCTCGGAGGCTCCGGCGCGCGCGATTCCGAAGTCGGTGACTTTGAGCTGGTCGTCGGCCCCGACGATCACGTTGTGCGGCTTGAGGTCGCGATGGATAACGCCGTTCTCGTGGGCGAACTGGGCGGCCTCGGCGATCTGGAGCCCGAGCGCGATCACCCGCCGCTGGTCGAGCGGCGCCTCCTCGACGATCAGCTCCTTGAGCGTCCGCCCCTCGAGTCGCTCCATCGCGATGTAGTAGGTGCCGTCGTGCTCGCCGCGGTCGTAGACGCCGACCACGTTCGGGTGCTGTAGCCGCGCCGCGGACGAGGCCTCGCGACGGAAGCGCTCGACGAACTGGTCGTCGCGCGCGAAGCGGCGGTGGAGCAGCTTGAGCGCCACGTCGCGTCCGAGGTTCACGTCTTCGGCGTCGTAGACGTCGGCCATCCCGCCTGAGCCGATGCGGTCGCGGACGCGGTAGCGCCCGTCGACGAGCGTGTTCTCGGCGACGTCGGGCACTAGAAGCCTCCCGACGCCGCCGGGCCTGAAGTGCCGGCGCCGCGCGCGCCGAGCGCGGTCTCGAGCACGCGCTGTGCGATCGGCGCGGCCACCTCGCCGCCCGTCCCCTGCGCCTGCTCGACGGTGACCGCCAGCGCGATCCGCGGGCGCTCAACGGGTGCGAAGGCGATGAACCACGCCTGGTTGATCCCGCCGCCGCGCTCCGCGGTGCCCGTCTTGCCCGCCACACGCACACCCTGGAGCTGCGCCGCGGTGCCCGAGCCGCGCTCGACCACGCTCGACATCATCCCGGTGACCCCGCGCGCGGCGTCCGGGGAGACCACGCGCCGAAGCCGGTCGGGGCGAAAGCGGTCGGTCACCCGACCGTCGGGCGCGATCGCCCGCTCGGCCAGGACCGGGCGCATCAGCTCGCCCTGGTTGGCGATCGTCGCCGCGACCATCGCCATCTGCAGCGGCGTCACCTGGAGGCGCTCCTGGCCGATCGCCACCCGGCCGATGTCGATCGCGTCGCCGCGGTCGAGCAGCCCGCGGCGCCCGAACACGCCGCTCGGGGCGAGCTGGTTACGCGGGTAGTCGATCGGCGGCTCGGCCTCGAATCCGAAACGGCGCATGTAGCGCAGCAGCGTCCCCTTCCCGAGATCGGAACCGACCTCGGCCCACACCGTGTTGATCGACTTCGTGAGCGCCTCGGTCAGCGTGACCTGGCCGAAGTCCTGGC
>DAIOHA010000092.1:0-5696 GCA_036744955.1 Thermoleophilaceae bacterium
CCTCGCGCATGCGCTGGGCGACGACCGCGCACTCGAGCAGGTCGGCGCGGAACTTCGGGAAGATCCGGCCCTTCGAGACCTCCCCCACGCCGTGGCCTGCGCGCCCGATGCGCTGGAGCCCGCGGGTGACCGACTTCGGCGACTCGACTTGGAGCACGAGGTCGACGGCGCCCATGTCGATCCCGAGCTCGAGCGACGAGGTGGCTACGAGGCACGGCAGGCGCCCGGACTTGAGCTCCTCCTCGACCACGAGCCGTTCCTCGCGGGCGAGCGAGCCGTGGTGGGCGCGGGCGATCTCCGCCGGCGCGATCTCGTCCGGTGGCGGCCCGTCGGTGGGCTCGCCGGCCGCCTCGGCATCCTGCTGCGCCGCGAGCTCGTTGAGACGCGCGGCGAGGCGCTCGGCGCCGCGGCGATTGTTCACGAACAGGATCGTGGAGCGGTGCGAGCGCACAAGGTCGAGCAGCTCGGGATAGATGGCCGGCCAGATCGATCGGCGCGTCGCGCCATCGGCGCCGTCAGCGCCCTCGGGGCCGCCCACGCCGTTCGAGGAGCCGAGCTCGGACAGCGGGTCGATGCCCGGGCCGACGAGGTCGCCACCGCCCGACATGGTTCCCGTCGCCTCGACCTCCGGATTTATGATGTCGTGCGCGCCCGGCTCGCGCATGTCCTCGACGGGAACGCGGATCTCGAGGTCGAGCGCCTTGCGGATGCCCGTGTCGACGATCGTGCACTCGCGTCCGGGGCCGACCAGATAGCGGCCCACCTCTTCGAGGGGACGCTGGGTCGCCGACAGGCCGATCCGCTGTACGGGGCGCGGCGCATCGGGGGAGCCGAGCGCGTCCAAACGCTCGAGCGTGAGCGCGAGGTGCGCGCCGCGCTTGGTCTGGGCGACGGCGTGGACCTCGTCGACGATCACCCACTCGACGCCGCTCAGCATCTCGCGGGCGCGCGAGGTGAGCATGAGGTAGAGCGACTCGGGCGTCGTGATGAGCACGTCGGGCGGTGTGCGCGCCATCTGCTGGCGCTCCCTTTGCGGCGTGTCGCCAGTGCGGATGGCCACCGACACCTCGCCGCCGATGCCGCGCAGCGGCGCGCGCAGATTGCGCTCGATGTCGTAGGAGAGGGCCTTGAGCGGCGAGACGTAGACGAGCCGCGTCCGCTCGGCGGCGGGCTCGGCCACGAGCCGGTCGAGTCCCCAGAGGAAGGCGGCGAGCGTCTTGCCCGACCCGGTGGGCGCCGAGAGGAGCACGTTGTCGCCTCGCGAGATCGCCGGCCAAGCCTGGGTCTGTGCCGTGGTGGGCTGCGAGAAGGCGCGCGCGAACCACGAGCGCACCTGAGGGGTGAAGCCGGCGAGCGAGTCGGTGGTCATGTCCGTGTCGAGCCTAGGGCCAGACGTTCCGGAGTGGTTACGCGCGCAGCGACGTGCTGCGGGACCTCGGGCAACGACGTCATCAACTGCGGCGCGGGGAACGACCGCGGGATCGGCGACAGCGGCCGCGACACCCTCGTCTCCATCGAACGCCGCCGCTAAGCACTTAAGGACCGGCCGCGGCGGCGCGGGGCTCAGCGCCTCGCGACCGGCGCCGGCCCGAGCGCGGCGAGCTCCCGCGCGCGCTCGAACACCGCGTCGAGCATCGGCTCGGTGAGCCGACCGGTGAAGGTGTTCTGCTGGCTCGGGTGGTAGCTACCGAGCAGCGTGGGCCCTGCGTCGTGAGCGTGCTCGGCCCCGTGCGCGAAGCGCGGCCGCGGTCGCGGAAGGTCGAGCACTCGCGCGGCCGCGTCCCACGCGAATCCGCCGAGGCAGACGACGACGCGGACCTCCGAGAGCAGGCGCAGCTCCTCGACCGCGTAGGGAAGGCAGTTGTCGCGCTCCGCGGGCAGCGGGCGGTTGTCGGGCGGCGCGCAGCGCACCGCCGCCCCGATCCAGGCGCACTCAAGGCGCAGCCCGTCGCCGGGATGCGTGGAGGTCGGCTGGTTGGCGAAGCCCGTGCGGTGCAACGACGCGAACAGCCAGTCCGCCGAGCGGTCGCCCGTGAACACGCGGCCGGTGCGGTTGCCGCCGTGCGCGGCGGGCGCGAGGCCGAGGACGTAGACCTGCGCGCGCGAATCGCCGAAGCCGGGGAGCGGCCGCCCCCAGTAGGTCTCGTCGCGGAAGGCGGCGCGCTTCTCGCGCGCCACGCGCTCGCGCCACTCGACGAGCCGCGGGCAGCGCCGGCACGAGACCACACGCCGCTCGAGCTCGGCGAGGGCGTCTCCGCGCGAAGTAGAGCTGCTGGTCACGATCGACAGGTTGGAGGATCAGGCGCGAGCACGGACGGGTAGCGAAGTGACATGGACTACACGATCAAGAACCTGCGCGAGGTCGAGGACCAGGCGCCGAACTTCGGCTTCGAAGCGGTGCAGGAGGCGCGCTTTCCCTGGCGCGAGCTCGATGCCCGCGACACCGGGCTCGCCTACCATCGGATCAAGCCCGGGCAGCACGGCTTCGCCCACCGGCACGAGGCCGCCGAGGAGATCTACGTCGTGCTGACGGGCGGAGGGCGCGTGAAGCTCGACGACGAAATCGTCGAGATCGGACCGCTCGACGCGGTCCGCGTCGCTCCGCACGTCGCCCGCGCCTTTCAGGCGGGCGACGACGGCCTCGACCTGCTCGCCTTCGGCCCCCACCACGAGCGCGACGGCGAGGTCCTCGAGGGCGACCCGTTCGCCTAGCCCGTTGGCGCGACGCGCTACGCCTTCAGCCGGCGCCCCGTCGAGAACAGCCAGTGGGCCCACCCGTACAGCGGCAGGGCGATGGCCGCGACGACGAGCAGCGACAGGCCGACGTGGACGTCGCTGTGCCCGAGAAAGCCGTAGCGGACGGCGTTCACGAGGTAGAAGAGCGGGTTCGCGTGCGACGCCTCCTGCCACGGCGACGCGAGCGTGTCGATCGAGTAGAAGACCCCGCCGAGGAAGACGAGCGGGAGGATGACGATGTTCGACACGAAGGTGTGGTTGTCGAAGGTCTCGGCGAAGATGCCGACGATCGTCCCGAGCGACGCGAACGCGACGAGTCCGAGCAGGACGGCGACAAGCAGTACGAGCGGGTGCTCGATCCCGACCCCGGTCAACGGAACCGCGAGCACTACGAGCCCCGCCCCAATTGCGAGCGAGCGTGCGATCCCGCCTAGCGCGTAGCCCAGGTTGACCTGCCACGGGTGCATCGGCGCCGAGAGCACGTCGTTGATGTAGCGGTCCTGGCGACCCTGGAAGACCGAGGAGGAGGTGTTGTTGTAAGCGGCCTGGACCATGGCCATGGTGATCAGGCCGGGAACGATGAAGACCTCGTACTCGATCCCGCCGAAGTTGCGGATGCGCGCTCCGAGCGACAGGCCGAAGACCAGGATGAAGAGGATCGACGAGACGATCGGCGCGAGCACCGTCTGCGTCCACAGCTTGAAGACGCGCAGGCACTCGCGGCGCACGAGCCACGCGAACCCGCCGAGCCCGCCTCGCACGCCCGGGTCGGTCGGCTCCCTTGCGGTCGCGGATCCGGCCGTAGCGGCAGCCGGACCGCCGCTCACGAGCCCCTCCCCGCGTTCGTCGCCCGTGGGTCGCCGCCGTTGCCGGTCGCCTCGCGGTGGGCCTCGTCGGGCCGATCCGCTCCGTCGAGGCGGTCGAGGCGGTCGCCGTCGAGGCGGTCTGCGTCGAAGCGCTGTGCGCCGACCGTCTTCATGTAGACCTCGGTCAGCGAGGTCGCGCCGTAGCGCGTGCGTAGCCCGGCCGCCGTGTCGCGCGCCGCGAGACGGCCGCCGCCGATGAGCGCGATCTCCTCGCATAGCTCCTCGGCTTCCTCGAGGTAGTGCGTGGTCAGGAGGATCGTCGTGCCCTCCGCGTGCAGGCTTCGGATGTAGCGCCACAGCTCCTGACGCAGCTCGACGTCGACGCCCGCGGTTGGCTCGTCGAGGATGACGAGCCGCGGGCGGTGCACGAGCGCGCGCGCGAGCAGCAGGCGCCTGCGCATCCCCCCCGACAGCTTCGGCGTGCGCACGTCGGTCTTCGCGCGCAGGTCGAAGACGTCGATCATCTCGGTCGCACGCCGGCGGGCGTCGGCCCCTGACATCCCGAAGTAGCCGCCGTGGTAGACGAGCACCTCCTCGACGGTGAGGAAGCGGTCGAGGTTCACGTCCTGCTCGGCGAGCCCGACCCTGCGCCGCGCGCCCAGAGCGTGCGCCGGCTCGCCGAAGACGAGCACCTCGCCCGCGGTGATTCGCAGCAGGTTGGACACGGCGCTGATGAGCGTCGTCTTGCCGGCGCCGTTCGGACCGAGCAGGCCGAAGAACCTGCCGGCCGGCACCGTCAAGTCGAAGCGCTCGAGCGCGAGCGTCCCGTCGTCGTAGCGTTTGGTCAGCCCGCGCAGCTCGAGCGCGGGCGGCGAGGCGGGGCCGGGCACCCGGACAAGGGTAGGCGAGCGCCGGAGGCTCCTCTACCGGCTCCGCCTGCCGGCTCGTGCGCGGTTCAGCCGAGCGCTCGCCCGTACTGGCGCTCGTAGTACTCGCGGTACTCGCCCGAGCGGATCGGCTCCCACCACCACTCGTTGTCGCGGTACCAGGCGACCGTCCGCTCGAGCCCCTCGTTGAACTCACCCGTGCCTCCCAGCCGAGCGCGCGGGTCTTGTCGGCCGACAGCGAGTAGCGGCGGTCGTGACCGGGGCGGTCGCGGACATACTCGATCAGCGACTCGTCGCGCCCGCAGGCGGCGAGGATGCGGCACACGACGTCGATGTTCTCGAGCTCGTCCGGGCCGCCGACGTTGTAGACCTCGCCACGCGCGCCCTCGCGCAGGACGAGGTCGATTGCCCGCGCGAAGTCTTCGACCCACAGCCAGTTGCGCACCTGCCGGCCGTCGCCGTAGACGGGCAACGGGTCGCCGGCGAGCGCGTTCAGGACGCACAGCGGAATCAGCTTCTCCGGGTACTGGCGCGGACCGTAGTTGTTCGACCCCCTGCAGATCACGGCGTCGACCCCGTAGGTGTGCGCGTGTGCGGAGACGAGCAGGTCGCCGGCGGCCTTGGTCGCGCTGTAGGGCGACGAGGGATCGAGCCGCGAGCTCTCGGTGAAGGTGCCGTCCGCGATCGACCCGTACACCTCGTCGGTCGAGACCTGGAGGTAGCGCTCAACGCCGAGCTCGCGCGCCGCCTCGAGCAGGACCGTCGTCCCGATCACGTGCGTGACCGCAAAGCCCTCCTCGCCGGCGATCGAGCGGTCGACGTGTGACTCGGCGGCGAAGTTGACGACGGCGTCGCATCCGTCCATCGCCTCGCGGACCGCGACGCGGTCCTCGATTGCCCCGACGCGGAAGTCGATGCGGTCCTTGATCCCTGCGAGGTTCTCGCGCCGGCCGGCGTAGGTGAGCTTGTCGAGCACGACGACCTCGTCGCGCGGGCGGGCGGCAAGCACCTCGCGCACGTAAGTCGAGCCGAGGAAGCCGGCCGCGCCGGGAACGAGCAGTCTCACGCGGTCACCTCCTGGGGGGACTGCGCGCGGGCGGCGAGGTAGGCGCCGAGCCACTCGTGCCACGCTCGCAGGCGCGGCGCCCCGGGGCGCTTGGTCCGGAACGCCGAGAAGGCCGGGCGCCCGAAGCATCCCGCCCGCACCGGTGCGAGCACCTTGAGCCCGCCCGCGCTCACAGGATCGCGGTCTCGGCGTTGTCGCCGA
>DAIOHA010000093.1:0-5682 GCA_036744955.1 Thermoleophilaceae bacterium
TACCCGCGCGGGCAGCTCGCCGGCCAGCTCCTCGGCACGGTGGGAACCGACAACTACGGGCTCGCGGGGCTCGAGCAGTCGCACGAGCGCACGCTGCACGGACGCAACGGCCGCCGTCGCGTGGTCAAGGACGCGCTCGGCAAGCCGATCTCCATCGTCGAGCAGCGGCGCGCCGTGCCGGGCCGCGACCTGCGCCTGACGATCGACGCGGCGATCCAGGAGCGGGCCGAGGCGGTTCTCGGCGAGGTGGGGCGCCGCCTCCGACCCAAGGGCGCCACGGCGCTCGTGCTCGATCCCCGCAACGGCGAGCTGCTCGCCGTCGCGAACTGGCCGGGCGTCGACCCGGGTCGCGCGGGGGAGGCGCCGGGGTGGGCGCGCCAGAACCGCGCGGTGGCCGCGAGCTACGAGCCCGGCTCGACCTTCAAGGCCTTCACGGTGGCGGGGGCGATCGAGGAAGGAGCGGTCAACCCCGACGAGAGCTTCGACCTGCCGCCCATGATCAGGGTGGCCGACCGCGAGATCCGCGAGTCGCACGCGCGTGCGGCGATCACGCTGTCGGTGCCCGAGATCATCGCCCAATCGTCGAACGTCGGCTCGGTGAAGATCGGGCTCGAGCTCGGCCCGCGGCGCTTCGACCGCTGGGTGCGACGGTTCGGCTTCGGGAGCGGCACCGGCGTCGACCTCCCCGGCGAGGCCGCCGGCATCGTGCCGCGCCCGAGCGAGTACTCCGGCTCCTCGATGGGCAACCTGCCGATCGGCCAGGGGCTCGCGGTCACCCCGATGCAGATGGCGGCGGCCTACTCGGCGCTCGCGAGCGACGGTGCGGTCCGCCGGCCGCACGTCGTGGCCGGGGCGGCGCCGCGCGGGCGCGAGGTCATCTCCGTCGACACCGCCGGCCGCGTCGCCCGCATGCTCGAGGGCGTATTCGGGCCGGGAGGCACCGCCCAGGAGGCGCGCGTGCCCGGCTACCGGCTCGCGGGCAAGACCGGCACCGCCCAGAAGCCCGACGGCTTCGGCGGCTACTCGAAGACGAAATACGTGTCGTCGTTCATCGGGTTCGCGCCCGCGCGTAACCCACGGCTGCTCGTGGCCGTGGCCGTGGACGAGCCGAAGGGCAAGATCTACGGCGGCGAGGTCGCGGCGCCCGCGTTCGAGAAGATCGTCTCCTTCGCCCTCCCGTACCTGCGGATCCCGCCCGACTGAGCGCCGGGTGCGCCGCCACGGGCTTTAGACTGCGCCGCGGCCCCATGACGCTCCGCGACCTCATGGGCGCGGAGGCGCCCGACGTCCCGGTCTCCAGGCTCGCCTACGCGAGCACGCAGGTCGTACCCGGGGCCGTCTTCTTCTGCGTGCCCGGCTTCCGCGCCGACGGCCACGACTTCGCGCCCGACGCGGTGGCGCGCGGAGCGGCGGCGCTCGTGTGCGAGCGCCCGCTCGGTCTCGGCGTGCCCGAGGTCGTCGTCCCCGACGTGCGCGCCGCCATGGGGCCGGCGGCCGCCCGCTTCTTCGGCGACCCGACCTCGGAGCTGCGCGTCGTCGGCATCACCGGCACGAACGGCAAGACGACCACCGCCCACCTCGTGCGCTCGCTGCTCGAGGCGGCCGGCGTGCAGTGCGGCCTGCTCGGCACGGTCACCTCGGTGGTCGGCGGCTGCGAGGAGCCGGTCGAGCGCACGACCCCCGAGGCGATCGACCTCCAGGCGAGCTTTCGCCGCATGCTCGACGCGGGCGACCGCGCGTGCGCGATCGAGGTCTCCTCGCACGCGCTCGAGCTCGGACGCGCCGCCGGCATCCGCTTCGCCGCGCGGGTCTTCACCAACCTGAGCCAGGACCACCTCGACTTCCATCCCTCGATGGAACACTACTTCCTGGCCAAGCGGCGGCTGTTCGAGCTCCCGGGGGGCGATCCCGGCACCTCGGTGGTGAACGTCGACGACGAGTGGGGCCGGCGGCTGGTCGAGGAGCTCGACGAGGTCGTGACCTACGGCGTCGAGCGGGCGGCCGACTTCCGCGCCCGCGACGTGCGCTTCGACCCCGCCGGCTCGGAGTTCGTGTGCGACACCCGCGACGGGTCAGTCGAGGTCGTGACGCGCCTGCCGGGGCAGTTCAACGTCCTCAACGCTCTCGCCGCGCTGGCCGCCACGCGGCCGCTCGGCGTCGAGCTCGAGGTCGCGGCTCGAGCGCTCGCCGAGGCGCGGCGCGTGCCCGGGCGGATGGAGCCAGTGGACGAGGGACAGCCCTTCGCGGTGCTCGTCGACTACGCGCACACCCCCGAGGCGCTCGAGAACGTGCTGCGGGCCGCGCGCGAGCTGGCCCGGGGGCGGCTGCACGTGGTCTTCGGGGCCGGCGGCGACCGCGACAAGACCAAGCGGCCGCTCATGGGCCGCGTGGCCGCGGCGCTTGCCGACCGCGTTGTCGTGACCTCGGACAACCCGCGCTCGGAGCGGCCCGAGACGATCGTCGAGGAGATCCTTCTCGGCACCGGGCCGGACGTGGAGCGCGAGGTCGACCGCCGCGCGGGGATCGCGCGCGCGCTCAGCGACGCGGAGCGGGGCGACGTCGTGGTGATCGCGGGCAAGGGCCACGAGCAGGGCCAGGAGTTCGCCGACGGCCGCAAGGAGCCCTTCGACGACGTCTCCGAAGCGCGCGCGGCCCTGCGCGAGCTGCTCGGCGCAGAGGGCGCGCACGGCGGCGCGACCGCCCCCGGCGCTGTGGCACGGGCGCGGTGATCGACAGGCCCGCGGAGTGGGTGGCCGCGGCGGCGGGCGGCCGCCTCGTCGCCGGCGATCCCGGCGCCGGCGGGCCTCGACGAGCGGTCGCCGACTCGCGCTCGGCCGGGCGCGGCGACCTGTTCGTCGGCCTTCCGGGAGCACGCCTCGACGGCGGCGCCTTCGCGACCGAGGTGCTCGAGGCCGGCGCCTGGGGCGTGCTCGTCCGTCCCGAGCGCGCTGCGTCCGCGCCTCCCTCGGAAGCCGCAGTGATCGTCGCCGACGACCCGCTGCGTGCGCTCGGCTCGCTCGCGCGGGCGTGGCGGCGCGAGCTCGGCGCCGCCACGATCGGCGTCACCGGCTCGACCGGAAAGACCTCGACCAAGGACATCCTCGCGGCTCTCCTGCGATCGCGCCGGCGCACGCACGCGAGCCGCGAGAACCTCAACACGGAGATCGGGTTGCCGCTCTCGATCCTCGAGGCCGAGCAGGGTACGGAGGCGCTCGTGCTCGAGATGGCCATGCGCGGGGAGGGCCAGATCGCGGAGCTGACCGCGATCGCAAAGCCCGACGTGGGAGTGATCGTGAACGTCGGCCCCGTGCACCTCGAGCTTCTCGGCACGGTCGAGCGCGTCGCCGCAGCCAAGGCCGAGCTCATCCGCGACCTCCGGCCCGGGGCGGCGTGCGTGATCCCCGCGGGCGAGGCTCTCCTCGAGCCGCACCTTCGCGACGACCTCGACACGATCACCTTCGGCCCAGGCGGCGACGTGGAGCTCGTGTCGCTCGACGACGAGGGGCGCGCGGAGATCGACGCCCGCGGCGAGCGGGTCTCGCTCGAGCTCTCCTATCGCCAGCCGCACAACGTGCTCAACACGCTCGCTGCGGTCGGCGCCGCCCAGGCCATCGGCGACGCCCCGGCCGGGCGCGTCGAGGTCGGCTTCTCGCCCCTGCGCGGCCAGGAGGTCGAGCTCGCGGGCGGAGTTACCGTGGTCAACGACTGCTACAACGCCAACCCGATGTCGATGCGGGCGGCCCTCGACCACCTCGCCACGGCGCCCGCGCGACGCCGCATCGCCGTGCTCGGGACCATGGCCGAGCTCGGCCCCGACGCCGAGCGCTATCACGCGGAGGTCGCCCAGCGTGCCGGGGAGTCGGGTATCGACGTGCTCGTGGCCGTCGGCGCGGAAGCGCGCGCCTATCTCGGCGCCTTTGGCGGCCCGGAGCGTCACGGCGTCGACAGCCCCGAGGAGGCCGGCGCGCTGCTCGAGCGGCTCGCCCGGCCCGGCGATCGGGTGCTCGTCAAGGGGTCGCGCTCGGCGGGCCTCGAGCGCGTCGTCGGCGAAGGACGGTGAGCTCGCGCAGGCCGCGAGCGGCCGGGCGGAGCGCCGGCCGCTAGAACCACATGCTCGGCGAGATCCTGATCGCGGGGATGGCCTCGCTTCTGCTGTGCGTCTTCCTCGGGCCGCGGTTCGTCGACTTCCTGCGCAAGCGCGAGTTCGGCCAGCACATTCGCGAGGAGGGCCCGAAGGGCCACGCGGGCAAGGCGGGAACCCCGACAATGGGCGGGCTGCTCATCTTCCTCGCCGTCTCGGTCCCGTTCCTTATCCTCGGGCAGTTCGACGTGGCGAGCCTCGCGGTCTTCGGCACGGCGATCGCGAGCGCCGCGCTCGGCTTCCTTGACGACTGGTCGAAGATCTCCAAGAAGCGCTCGCTCGGCCTGTCGGGGCGCTGGAAGCTCATCGCGCAGGCCGCGATCGCGCTCGCCTTGTGGTTCGTCGCGACGGAGTACGTAGGCCTGAACGACTCGCTCAACACGCGCCTGTTCGACGTCACGATCGATCTAGGGCTCTTTTATCCGGTGCTGATCTTCCTCGTCCTCGCCGGCTCGACCAACGGTGTGAACCTGACCGACGGGCTCGACGGGCTGGCCGCGGGCTGCGGGGCGATCGTGCTCTTCGCCTACACGGCGATGACCTTCCTCACGAGCGGCCAGGAGGACCTCGCGCTCATCTGCGCGTGCCTTGTCGGGGCGTGCGTCGGGTTCCTGTGGTTCAACTCCTTCCCGGCGGCGATCTTCATGGGCGACACCGGCGCGCTTGGGCTCGGCGGGGCGATCGCCGCGCTCGCGGTGGTGACCAAGACCGAGATCCTGCTCGTGATCATCGGCGGCATCTTCGTCGTCGAGGCGCTGTCGGTGGCGATCCAGGTGCTCGCCTTCCAGCGTTTGCGCAAGCGGGTCTTCCTGATGGCGCCGGTGCACCACCACTTCGAGCTGCTCGCGTGGTCGGAGACGAAAATCATCCTTCGCTTCTGGATCGTGGCGGCGATCTGCTCGGCGATCGGCTTCACGCTCTACCAGCAGTCGGTCAAGTGAGGGGGCGCCCACCGCTTCCCCCCGGGCCCTACCTCGTCGTCGGCCTGGCGCGCTCGGGCGCGGCGGCAGCCTGGGCGCTGCTCGCCCACGGTCAAACCATGGGTTGCGATCTCGGGCGCCCGCCGGACGCCGACGCGCTCGCCGCGGCCGGCGTCCAGGTGGCGGTCGAGTCCGACGGGCTAGACCTGCTGCCGCGGGCCCGCACGGTGATCAAGAGCCCGGGCGTGCCCGCGGCTGCGCCCGCAGTCGCCGCCGCGCGCGCGGGCGGGATCGAGGTGATGGGCGAGCTCGAGCTGGCGTGGCGAATGCTGCCGAACGAGTTCGTCGGGGTGACGGGCACAAACGGAAAAACGACCACCGTCGAGTTGCTCGGCGCTATCCACCGCGCTGCGGGCACGGAGGTGGCGGTGGCGGGCAACGTTGGCACGGCGCTCGCCTCGCTCGTCGGCCCGAATGGCCCCGGCCCCCAGGCGACGATCGTGTGCGAGGCGTCGAGCTTCCAGCTCGAAGACACGGTCGAGTTCGCACCCGAGGCGGCGGTGCTACTCAACCTGAGCGAGGACCACATCGACCGCCACGGGACGCTCGCCGCCTACCGCG
>DAIOHA010000094.1:0-5609 GCA_036744955.1 Thermoleophilaceae bacterium
TCGTCGGCGACTCGGCGGCGATGACCGTGCTCGGCTACCCGAGCACCGTGCCCGTGTCGGTCGACGAGATGCTGATCCTCGCCGCCGCGGCGCGGCGCGGGCTGTCCACTCCGCTGCTCGTCGGCGACCTGCCCTTCGGCTCGTACGAGGCCTCGGACGACGCCGCCGTGCGGACCGCGCAGCGCTTCGTCAAGGAGGCAGGTTGCGACGCGGTCAAGCTCGAGCGCGGGGGATCGTCGGTCGAGCGTGCCCGGGCGATCGTCGCCGCCGGCATACCGGTGATGGGACACGTGGGGCTCACCCCGCAGACCGCGACCGCTCTGGGCGGCTATCGCTCGCAGGGACGGACGGCGGAGCGCGCGCTCGAGGTCGTCGAGGACGCGCTCGCGCTCGAGGCGGCCGGTTGCTTCGCGATCGTGCTCGAGGCGATCCCGAGCGACGTCACCGACGCCCTCATGCCGCGCCTGAGCGTGCCCACGATCGGCATTGGCGCGGGACCGGCGGCCGACGGCCAGGTGCTCGTATTCCACGACCTGCTCGGGATCTTCGACGGCCATGCGGCCCGCTTCGTCAAGCGGTACGCGAACGTCCGTGAGGAGATGGTCGCGGGCGTGGCCGCGTTCGCCGACGAGGTGCGCGCCCGGCGCTACCCCGAGCCCGAGCACGGCTACACGATGGCGCCCGACGAGTCGGCGCGCCTGCGCGAGCTGCTCGCGGGCACCGGGACGGGCGCCACCCGCGCCGCGGCCGAGGTCTAGCCCGGCGGCGGCGCGCGCGTCCTCAGAGCTCGAGCTTACGCACCGCCTCCGAGAAACCCTCGGAGAAGGTGGGGAACTGTGACACCGTGTCGCGGAGCACGTCGATCGTCGCCCGCAGCTTGATGGCCATCGCCGCCTGGTGGATGAACTCGCCCGCGAGCGGCGCGACGGCCCACGCACCGACGAGCACGCCGCGCTCGCGGTCGGCCACGACCTCGAGCTCCTGGTCGCGCGGGTCCTCCTCATAGGTAATCGGTCGAGCGATCGAGCTCGCGAGGTCGAGTCGCGAGACGGCGATGTCGATGCCCTGCTCGCGCGCCTCGCCCGCCGACAGGCCGACCGCCGCCACCTCGGGATCGGTGAAGGCGACGCGCGGGATCGCTGAATAGTCGGCCGTCACGTCGTTTCCGAGGATGTCGGCCGAGGCGACGCGCGCCTGGTAGGAGCCGGCGTGGGTGAAGGCGAGGATGCCGGTGACGTCGCCCACCGCCCATACCCCCTCGGCGGCGCGACAGCGATAATCGACTAGCACCTCGCCGTCCTCGCCCAGCTCGACGCCGAGGTGCTCGAGCCCAAGCTCCCGCGTGCGCGGATCGCGCCCGATGGCCACGAGCAGCTCGGCGGCCGATACCCCCGCGCCGTCGTCCAGCCTCACAGTCCGCAGCCCGTCGTGGCCGCGCTTTACGCCCACGGCGGTCGCCCCCGTGCGTACGTCGACGCCGTCCTCGGCGAGGGCCCTCGCGGCAAGCTCGCCCACACGCGGATCCTCCCGGCTCAGCAGCGTGTCTGCGGCCTCGGTCAGTGTGACCGCGGCGCCGAAGCGGCGCAGGGCCTGAGCCAGCTCAACGCCCACCGGCCCGCCCCCGAGCACGACGACCGAGTCGGGTACCTCCGAGAAGGTCGTGGCCTCGCGGTTGGTCCAGTAGCCGGCCTCCTCGAGGCCGTCGATCGGCGGGACGGCCGTGCGCGTCCCCGTCGCCACGACGACTCGCTCGGCGTCGAGCTCGCGGCCGGCCGCCTCGACGCGGCGCGGTTCGGTGACCCGCGCCTCGCCCCGAATCACCTCGATGTCACGCTTGGCGTAGGCGCTCGCCTTCTTCGAGTCGTCGAGGTTGCTGATGACCCGGTCACGGTGCGCGGCGATCGGAGCGAACTCCTGCGCCGGCTCGCCGAGGCCCGGCGCGCGCCGGGCCTCCGCGCGCGCCTCGGGCGGGCGCAGAAGCGCCTTGGACGGCATGCACGCCCAGTACGGGCACTCGCCGCCGAGCAGCTCGCGCTCGCACAACGCGACGTTCATTCCCCCGGCGGCGAGCTCGAGCGCGATCGCGCCGCCCGCGGGGCCGGCGCCCAGCACCACAGCGTCGAAGCGCTCAGCCACCGCGGTCATCGGGCGGGGGAGCGCTCATGCCCTCCCCGCTTCCCCGTCAGCCACCGCGCTAAGCCGCGCGGGCGCGCCAGCCTCGTCCGCGCTGCGGGGGATGCTCGCCCGCGCCCCGCCCGCTCAGGCCCCGCCCAGCGGCATGCCCTCCGCGGCCACCGCAGGCTCCTGCCCGTACTCGATCGTGCGCAATGGGCGCGCGGGCACGCCGGCCGCGATCGTCCGCGGCGGCAGGTCCTGGGTGACCACCGAGTTGGCGCCGACCACGCAGCGGTCTCCGATCGACACGCCGCTCGTGACCGCGACGTTCACCCCGAGCCAGCAGTTCGAGCCGATCCGGGTCGGGCCTTCGGAGGTGAAGCCCTGCCACGGGACCGGCACCTCCGGGTCGTCGAACCGGTGCGAAGCGTCCGATACGAAGCAACCGTTGGCCAGCATCGTGTGGTCGCCGATCCCGACCTCCCGCTCGGCGGCAACCATCACGCCGATGTTGAGGAAGGAGCCGCTTCCGATGCGAACCCGCCCCTCGGGCGCGACGGTGATCCACACGTGGGGCTCGAGCACGGTGTGCGGCCCGATCTCAAGGCGCCCCTCGTCGAAGGCCTCGAGCACGTTGCCCTGTACGGGCCAGCGCACGAAGGCCTCGCGCCGAGCCATGTGCAGATGGATGCGTGCCCGTCGCCACGGGAGCGAGTTGCGCTCATACCAGCGCCACTTCTGCGCGTAGAGCTTAAGCCTCGGGTCGACGCCCATGCGCGCCGCCGGGCGCTAAGCCGCCGCCGCGACCTTCGAGCGCCGCGCCCCGCCCACCGCACGCGGCCGCGTCCGTGCCTCGCGCTGCACGCGCCCCGCGGCCGGCGCCACGATCTCGCGCAGGAAGCGCCCGGTGTAGGAGCCCTCGACCGCGGCCACCTCCTCGGGCGTGCCCTGGGCCACTACGAGGCCGCCCTCCTCCCCGCCCTCGGGGCCCATGTCGATGATGCGGTCGGCCGTCTTGATCACGTCGAGGTTGTGCTCGATCACGACGACGGTGTTGCCCGCCTCGACGAGCCGGTCGAGCATCTCGAGCAGGCGCTCGACGTCGGCGAAGTGAAGGCCGGTGGTCGGCTCGTCGAGGATGTAGAGCGTGCGCCCTGTTGCCACCTTGGAGAGCTCTGTCGCCAGCTTGACGCGCTGCGCCTCGCCGCCCGAGAGCTGCGTGGCCGGCTGCCCGAGGCGCACGTAGTCGAGCCCGACGTCGTGCAGGGCCTGGAGGCGCCGCCGGATCTTCGGGATGTTGGCGAAGAACTCGACCGCCTCCTCGACGGGCATCGCGAGCACGTCGGCGATCGTCTTGCCCTTGAAGCGCACCTCGAGCGTCTCGCGGTTGTAGCGCCGGCCGTCGCACTGCTCGCACGGCACGTAGACGTCGGGCAGGAAGTGCATCTCGATCTTGATCTGGCCGTCGCCGCGGCACACCTCGCAACGGCCGCCCTTCACGTTGAACGAGAAGCGGCCCGGCTTGTAGCCGCGCGCGCGGGCCTCCTGCGTGCGGGAGAAGAGCTCGCGGATGTGGTCGAAGACGCCGGTGTAGGTGGCCGGGTTCGAGCGCGGCGTGCGCCCGATCGGCGACTGGTCGATGTTGATGATCTTGTCGACCTCGTCGAGGCCGCGGATGCGCCGGTGCGCCCCCGGCCGCAGCTTCGCGCGGTGGAGGCGATTGGCCACCGCCTTGAAGAGCACCTCGTTGACGAGCGTCGACTTGCCCGAGCCCGACACGCCGGTGACCGCGCAGAAGACCCCGAGCGGGATCTCGACATCGACCCCCCGCAAGTTGTGCTGGACGGCGCCCTCGATGGCGATCCCGCCGCTTGGCTCGCGCCGGCGCTCGGGCACCGCGATGCTCCGCGCACCCGAGAGGAACTGCCCCGTGAGCGACTCGGGCACGCGCTCGACCTCCGCCGGCCGCCCGGAGGCGACCAGGTGGCCGCCGTGCTCGCCGGCGCCCGGGCCGAGATCGACGAGGTGGTCGGCCGCCCGGATCGTTCCCTCGTCGTGCTCGACCACGATCACCGTGTTGCCGAGGTCGCGCAGCCGCTCGAGCGTGGCGATCAGGCGCTCGTTGTCGCGCTGGTGCAGCCCGATCGACGGCTCGTCGAGGATGTAGAGCACGCCCACGAGGCTCGAGCCGATCTGCGTGGCGAGGCGGATCCGCTGCGCCTCGCCGCCGGACAGCGTCGCCGCCGCGCGATCGAGCGACAGGTAGCCGACCCCGACGCTCGTGAGGAAGCGCAGGCGCTCGTCGATCTCGCGCAGCACGAGCCGGGCGATCTGGCGCTCGGTGTCGGTCAGCTCGACGTCCTCGAGCCACTCGAGCGCCCGCCGGGCCGACATGCGCGTGAACTCGTGGATCCCGAGGCCGCCGACCCGGACGGCGAGGCTCTCAGGGCGCAGGCGCGCGCCGTGGCACTCGGGGCACGGCCGCACCGACATGTACTCCTCGATCTTCTCGCGCGAGTACTCGGAGTCAGTCTCGCGGTAGCGGCGCTCGAGGTTGGGGAGGATGCCCTCGAAGGTCGTCGTGTAGGAGCGCCGGCGGCCGTAGCGGTTGCGATAGGAGACGTACAGCCGGTCGCCGTTCGTCCCGTACAGGAAGATGTCGTGGACCTCCTCGGGGAGGTCCTCCCACGGTGCGTCGGGATCGACCTCGTAGCGGTCCGCGATCGCCTGGGTCATCGTCTCGTAGTAGTTCGAGGCGCTCGTCGACCACGGGAGGATCGCCCCCTCGTTGAGCGACAGCGACGGGTCGGGGACGATCAGCTCCGGGTCGATCTCCATCTGGGAGCCGAGGCCCGTGCAGCGGGCGCACGCTCCGTGCGGGGAGTTGAACGAGAACATCCGCGGCTCGAGCTCCGGGACGCTCGTGCCGCACTCGAGGCATGCGAAGCGCTCGGAGAAGGTGCGCAGCTCGCCCGGGGCGCCGTCGCCGCCCGCGGGCACGAGCTCTATCTCGACGATCCCCTCAGCGAGCCCGACCGCGGTCTCGATCGAGTCGGCGAGCCGGCGGCGCAGGTCTTCGCGCATGCGCAGTCGGTCGACCACCACGGCGATGTCGTGCTTGTAGCGCTTGTCGAGGGAGATCGCCTCCTCGAGCCGGCGCACCTCGTCGTTCACCTTGACGCGTGTGTAGCCCTGTGCGCGTAGGTCCTCGAACAGTCGGCCGTACTCGCCCTTGCGTCCGCGCACGACGGGGGCGAGCACCATGAAGCGCGTGCCCTCCTCGAGCGTCATCACCTGGTCGACGATCTGCTCGGCCGACTGGGCGGCGATCGCGCTCCCGCACGTGGGGCAGTGGGGCCGGCCGATCCGCGCCCACAGAAGGCGCAGGTAGTCGTAGATCTCGGTCACGGTGCCGACCGTCGAGCGCGGGTTGCGCGAGGTCGTCTTCTGGTCGATCGAGATCGCCGGCGAGAGCCCCTCGATCGAGTCGACGT
>DAIOHA010000095.1:0-5561 GCA_036744955.1 Thermoleophilaceae bacterium
CCCGGTGGTCGGCCTCCGAGACCTTGCCCATCCGGAAGTCGAGCTCGGCGTCGCGAATCTCGCGGTACTTCGCCTCCTTGGCCGCCTCGAGCTCGGCGCGGCGGTCGTCGGCGGCCTCGACGGCCTCGTCGTCGCGGCGCAGCGGAGCGACCACGAAGAGGGTCACGATTGCGATCAGAACGAGCAGCGCGAGCGCGAACTCCATCAGGCCCGCGAGAGCTCGCGCCCGAGTCGCGCGGCGTACACGCTCGACACGCGCCGGGCGCGGGCGCCCGGCGTCGGCCACAGGGCGACGAGCGCACCGAGCAGCGCGACCAGCGCGCCGATCCAGATCCACGCGATCATCGGCGAGACGAGCGTGCGGAAGGTCGCGGGCGGCGCGGCGCGGCGGTAGCGCTCGACGAGCGCGCCGAGGATGAGCGCCTGCGCCTCCGTCGGCACGTCGGAGAAGCGGCGATTAGCCTCCTTGATCGGGCCGATGAGCGTGCGCAGATCGGGCTGGACCGCCATCCACACGTCGCGCTTCAGACCCCAGCGCACGTCGACCTCCGTCGTCGACTCACCCGAGAAGAAGCGTCCGAACACGCCCATCGGCCCACCCATGCCCGCCTCGTAGTAGTTGCGCGACGGACGAAGCGTGAACGCCTGCCCGCCGTCGCGGCGGCGCACGTCGAGCACGGCGCCGAAAGTCACGGGCGCCCCGGTTCCCGAGCGGTCGTCGAGAAAGCGTGCGGTCGGCTCGCGGTAGGTCACGTCGTAGTCGCCGACGCGCGTGGTCTGCCCGGGGGCGAGGCGCACGTCGCGCTGGTCGACGAACGCCGAGGACCCGGCCACACCGAGAAAGAGGATCGCGATGCCCGCGTGCACGATGTAGCCGCCGTAGCGACGGCGGTTGCGGCCCAGCAGGCGGACGAGCGCGAGCGGCGGGGACTCACCGGTCATCGTCCGCCGAGCACCGACCCCGCGCACGAGCTCCTGGCCCACGACGGCGAGCACGAAGGCGACGAGGGTGAACAGGAGCAGCGACGGGATGCTCTCGTCAGCCGGCGTGAGCGCGAGGAGCGCGAGGAGCGCGAGGGTCGCCACCACGACAGGTGCGACGAACGCCCGGCGCAGGTTGACCGGCGTCGCCCGCCGCCACGCGATGACCGGGCCGATGCCCGAGAGCAGCACGAGCACAAGCGCGAGCGGGACCACGTAGCGGTTGAACCACGGCGGCCCCACGCTCGACTCCGTGCCGGTCACCGCCTCGGAGATGAGCGGAAAGAAGGTCCCCCAGAAGACGACAAAGCACAGCCCGACGAGCACGAGGTTGTTGAGCAGGAAGAACGCCTCGCGCGAGGCGAGCGAGTCGAGCCGCGCCTCCGAGCGCAGGTCGGGCAGGCGCAGGAGGACGAGCACCAGCGAGCCGACGAGCACGCACGCGATGAAGGCGAGGAACGGCGCGCCGAGCGTCGAGGCGCCGAACGCGTGGATCGAGCTGAGCACGCCCGAGCGCACGAGGAAGGTGCCGAGCAGGGCGAGCACGAACGTGGCGACGATCAGCGACACGTTCCAAACGCGGAGCATCGCGCGCTTCTCCTGGACCATGACCGAGTGGAGGAAGGCGGTGCCGGTGAGCCACGGCATTAGCGACGCGTTCTCGACCGGGTCCCACGCCCAGTAGCCGCCCCAGCCGAGCTCCGAGTACGACCACAGCGCGCCGAGCATGATGCCGAAGCCGAGGAACGACCACGCGATGAGCGCGAAGCGCCGGGTGGCGCGAATCCAGTCCGCGCCCGTTCGCCGCGTGACGAGCGCGCCGACCGCGAAGGCGAACGGGATCGAGAAGCCGACGTAGCCCGAGTAGAGCATCGGCGGGTGGATCATCATCGCCGGGTGGCGCAGTAGCGGGTTGAGCCCGTCGCCCTCGACCGGCGGCGTGGCGAGCGTGTTGAACGGGCTTTCGACGAACACGCTGAGCGTGAGGAAGAAGGCGGCGATCGTGCCGAGCACGGCGGTCGCGTAGGGGACGATCTCGCGCAGGCTGCGGCGCGTCGCCCGCAGCACGGCCGCCGAGAAGATCGACAGGAGCAGGGCCCAGAGGAGCAGCGACCCCTCCTGGGTCGACCACATGCCCGTGAGCTTGTAGAAGGTGGGCGTGTCGGTCGAGGAGCTCTGGGCGACGATCTCGAACGACAGGTCGGAGCGCAGGTAGGCGACCTCGAGCAGCACGAAGGCGAGCACGGCGAGCGCCGCGAGCGCGTAGAACGCCCGGCGCGAGGAGCTGACCCAGCGCCGGCTGCCCGTGCGCGCGCCGTACAGCGACGCGCCGACCGCGTACAGCGCGCTCAGCAGCCCTACGAACAGGCAGGCGGACCCGAGCGCGGCCATTGCCCTAGGAGCTCTGGGCGCCCTTCTTCTTCTCGGTGAACTTCGAGGGGCACTTCGTGACGAGCGAGTCGCGCTCGCCGACGAGCGTCCCGCCGGCCACGTGCCCCGTCACGATCACCTCGCGGCCTTCGCGGAAGGGATCCGGCACGACGCCCTCGTAGGCCACCGGGATCGCCGTGCGTCCCGCCCGGTCGCGGATCTCGAAGCGCAGGCGCTCGCCCTCGCGGCGCACCGAGCCGTCGACGACCTTGCCGGTGAGCTGGTACGAGCGATCGGGATCCGCAGAGCGGACGAGCTGCGATGGGGTCGCCGCCTCGGTGGCCCCGCTGAAGCTCGTGTACACGAGTGCCCCGGCGAGCAGGAGGGCGGCGGTCAGCAGCGCGACCGCGCGCACGCGTCGCTTGCGGGCGTCCATGGCTCGATTATCGCAGCGGGGCGCGGCGGGCTCGGAGCGGCGAGGCGCCGTCTAGTCGCGGCGGCTCGGGTGCCCCTCGCCCGGCCACGGCTCGAGCAGCATGACCACGCGCGCGTGCGAGCGCGCGCGAACCTCGCGCCGCTCGTCGGGCTCGAAGTGGGCGAGAAAGCCGGCGCCCGCGATCACCGTCTCGCCGCCGCCATCGACCTCGACCTCGCCGTCGGCGACGAGCAGCCACGCCGCCTCGTGGGTCTGGTGGTCCTGGAGCTGCTCGCCCTCGGGCAGGTTGATGACGATCGCGCGACTGTTGTCGTCGGAGCGGAGCACCTGCGGCTGATGCGGCTCGACCTCGAGCGTACGGACGTCCCAGCTCTCCATGCGTTGTCTCTCCTGTTCGGCTTTTCCGGCGGCGGCGAACGGACATCATCGCGCAAGGGCGCGGCGTGGCGCGGCCGCGCGCCGAGGAGATCGGCGAGCCACTGCCCGCCGCCGACCCGGCGTTGGCGGCTACCCTCGGGGCGGCCGTCCGGCCGCCGCTCGCAGGCGCCCGGGCCCGGCCGCCCGCCCGACCGGGCGCCTGGCCGCACTCCGGAGAACACCGTGGAAGCGACCGCACTGACACGCCGTCCCGCGCCTCTGCGCTGGCCGCAGACGCCCGAGGCTCGCCTCGCGGCCGCGGGTGTCGCGGGCCTTATGCTCTTGAGCCTCATCGTGGCCATCGGGGCCGCCGCCCACCCGTCGCGGCTCGTGCCCTCCTCGCGCTTCCTCTTCCCCGACTGGCTCGCCGGGCCGCTCGCGGGCCTCGGCATCGAGGTGCACATCGTCGCTTTCGGGTTGGCGCTCGCGGTCATGGTCGCGTGTTATGCGATCGTCCTGTGGCAGGCGCGCTCGATCCCGGCGCCCTGGATCGTCGGCCCGGTCGTCGCGCTGCACGTCGTCTTCGTGCTCGCGCCGCCGCTGCTCTCGACCGACATCTTCGGCTACCTCGCGCACGCGCGCCTGTGGTCGCTGCACGGGCTCAACCCCTACACGCACGTCGTCGCCGAGATCCCGGCCGACCCGGTTAACCAGTACCTCGGGCGGACGTGGCCGAAGGCGCTCGCCGCTCCGTACGGGCCGCTGTTGCTCATGGGCAGCCCGATCCTGGCCGCGCTCGGCTTCGCGGCGGCAATGTGGTCTCTCAAGGTCGCCGCCGGCGTCGCCGCGCTCGGCTCGGTGGCGCTCGTGTGGCGGGCGGCACGCCTGCTCGGGCGCGACCCGCGACCGGCCGTCGCGTTCGTCGGCCTCAACCCACTGTGGCTCGCGTGGTCGGTCGGCGGCGCCCACAACGACCTGCCGATGGTGCTGCTCTCAGTGGGCGGGGTATGCCTCGCGGTCGCCTCGCGCGAGCGATTGGCGGGTGCAGCGCTCGCCGCCGCCGTGGCGGTCAAGGCCACGGCCGGCATCGCCCTGCTCGCGCTAATCGTCGGCGGCGCGCGCCGCGGGCGGGCGCTCGTCGGCGCCCTCGTCGGCGGGGCGGCCGTCGCGGCGCTCTCGTTCGCGGTCTTCGGCCCGGACCTGCTCGGAAGCGTCGGTAGCCTGCTCGAGCAGGGCCAGGGTTCCTCGCGCCAGAGCGTCCCCCGCGACATCAGCCGCCTGCTCGGCAGCGAGTACCCGCTGCCCGCCCTGCGTCACCTCGGGACGGCGATCTTCGCCCTGACGACGGTGGGGATGCTCGCCTGGGCGGCGCGGACGCGGCGCTGGATCGACGCCGCCGGCTGGATCACCGTCGCACTGCTCGCGACGACCACGTGGCTGCACGCCTGGTACATCGTGGCGCTGCTGCCCCTGGCCGCCCTGTCGGAGAGCAGGCGGCTGCGCGCGGTGACCTTCGCGATGACGATCGTCATGGGCGCGATCCAGCTCACGCCCTAGGCTCGCGCACGGGGGCACCCACGGCCGCGACGCGGTCGACGCGGGCCGGGCGCATCGCTACTCTCGCGCGGATGCGCCTGCCCGAGATGCTCAGCGCGCCGAAGCTGGCGCCGACCACCCCGGGCGGATCCGTGCGCGGGCTGCTCGCGCGCGTGCCCCATCTCTCGGGCCTCCTGCTCGCGGGCGGGATGCTGCTGCTCACGCTCGCCGTCGCGGCGGCGAGCCGCCTGCCGGTGCGCGACCCCGACGCGGTCGTCGCCTACCGCTCCCGCATCTTCATCATCGTGATGGGCCTCGCGCTCTTCCCGATCCTCGACGTGATCGTGCGCGGCGCCGCCCGCGCCGGCTGGCGACGCGGGCGCCTCTGGGCGGAGATGGTCGCCGTGCGGCGCGAGCGCTGGGATCGTCGGCGGATGCTCATCGCCATCAGCGCGGTGCTCTCGTTCTACGTCACCTACTTCGCCTATCGCAATCTGAAGAGCTTCCTGCCGGTGCTGCGCGAGGCGACCTTCGACTCGGTCCTGCTCCACCTCGACAAAGCGCTTCTCTGGGGGAACGACCCGGCCGTGCTGCTTCACGACCTGCTCGGGACGGGCATCGCCGGGCACCTCCTGTCGTGGGTGTACCTGGCGTACCTGACTTTCGTACCCATTTCCGTGGTCGCCGCCGTCGCCTGGAGCCGTCGGGTCGCCGCGGGCGTCTGGTACGTCACGGCGGTCAACGTCAACTGGGTGCTCGGGCTGCTCTCCTACTACCTCGTGCCCTCGCTCGGGCCGGTGTTCGTCGACCCGCCGCTCGCCGACCAGATGCCGGTGACTCAGGTGTGGAACCTCCAGCAGCTGCTGCTCGTCGATCGCGT
>DAIOHA010000096.1:0-5513 GCA_036744955.1 Thermoleophilaceae bacterium
ACCCCGAGCTCGGCCACCGCGGGCAGGCGTCGTTCGTCGTGCCCAAGGACACGCCCGGGCTCTCGCAGGGCAAGAAGGAGGACAAGCTCGGCATCCGCGCCTCGCAGACCGCGGAGCTCGTGCTCGAGGACTGCCGCATCCCGACCGACTACCTGCTCGGGGGCATGGACAAGCTCGAGAAGAAGCTCGAGCGCGCGCGCTCGGGGCAGTCGACCGGGCGCCAGTCCGGCGCGCTCGCCACGTTCGAGATCACCCGCCCGCTCGTCGGCGCCTCGGCGCTCGGCATCGCGCAGGCCGCCTACGAGTGGACGCTCGAGTACCTCGACACCCAGTCCGACGAGAACGGTCCGCTGCTCGAGCAGCAGCGCGTCCAGCAGGTCCTCGCCGACGTGGCCACGGAGATCGAGGCCTCGCGCCTGCTCGTGTGGCGCGCCGCGTGGATGGGCCGCAATGGCGTGCCGATGACCGGGGGCCAGGGCTCGATGTCGAAGCTCAAGGCCGGCGACGTGGCGATGTGGGCGGTGCCCGCCCTCATGGACCTCGTCGGGCCCTATGCGCAGACCACCGACTGCCCGCTCGAGAAGTGGATGCGCGACGCGAAGATCTACCAGATCTTCGAGGGCACGGCCCAGGTCCAACGGCTCGTCATTGCGCGCATGCAGCGCCAGGACTACGCCGAGCGCCTCAAGGCCGCCGCCGAGGTGCTCGACCAAGCGCCCGGGGCGGCGACCGGCGACTCGGGCGAAGGCTCGGGCGACGTCCTCGGCGAGGGCGCTAAGGCGGTCGCGCCGGCCTAGCCGGCGCGGGCCGCCCGGCGGGCTGGCACACGCGCCAGCGCGCGGCCGGCGCGGGCGATTCAGCGGTCACAATGGAGAGCGTGAGCCCGTCGCTCGACCCGGGCCCGATCGCGCTCCTGGTCGTCGCCCTGGCGCTCTACGCGCGGGCGACGGTCGTCCTGCGCCGGCGCGGCCGGCGCGTGTCGGTCGCCCAGCAGGCGGCCTGGTACGCGGGCCTCGTGCTGCTCGCCGTGGCGCTCGTCGGTCCGCTCGACGCGCTCGCGAGCCGGCTCCTGAGCGCACACATGGCCCAGCACGTGGCGGTCGCCGACCTCGCCGTGCCGCTCATGCTCATCGGGCTGCGAACCCCCGTGCTGATGTTCTACGCCCCGCGCCCCGTGCTCGTCGCGGTGGCGCGGCGCACGTGGGTGCGACGCGCGTTGGCCACGCTGAGCCGCCCGCTCGTAGCCGTCCCGCTGTACATCGCGACGCTGTATCTCTGGCATCTCGGCTACATGTTCGAGGGCGCGCTGCGCAGCGGCGCCCTGCACGCGCTCCAGCATCTGTCGTTCATCCTCACAAGCGGGCTCGTCTGGTGGGCTCCGCTCGAGCCTGGGAGGCTGCGCGTTGGCGGCGAGCTCTGGAAGGCGGGGCACGTGCTCGCCGCCCGCCTCGGTGGAACTATGCTCGGCATGGCGTTTCTCGCCATGCGCGCGCCCGCTTACGACGACTTCTACGGCGACGCGGCGCGCGCATTCGGCCTCACCCCGCTCGCCGACCAGCAGATCGGCGGCGCCCTGATGATGATCGTCGACCTGGTCGTGATGCTGGGGGCGCTCGGGTTCTTCTTCTGGCGCGCCGCCGCCGACGACGACGCCGGAGAGCAGGGCCGCGCGGACGGCCGGCGCGGGCCGCTCCCCGGGGCGCCTCAGCCTCCCTCGAGCTCGAGCCTGACCCGCTCGAACTCGACCTCCGCCCCATCCGCGAGCGCTGGGTCCTCCTCCCTCTCGCCGTGACGGCGTAGGGCGACGTCGTAAGACGCTCCTGGCAAGTCGTGCCGCGCGTGGGCCAGCGGCCTGCTCGTGGCTCATCGGGACGCGGCGCCCCCCGCGCCTGCTGTGGCTCACACCGCCGCAGAGAGACCGCCGCGAATCCGGCGGCGCTCCGCACCAAGTGCGTTTCAGCGGGCGCGCCGGCTCACGCGCCGCCGCGGGCGCGCACGATCTCCGCGCGCTCGGCGAGGCGGTTGCGCCGGCGCAGCTCCGCCTCCTCCTGGCGCCGCCGCTCATCCGCGGTCTCCGCCGCGATCGGCGGGACCTCGACGGGCCGGCGCTCCTCGTCGAGGGCAACCATGGTCAGGTAAGCGGTCGAGGTGTGCTCGACCTCACCGCCCATGACCTGCTCACGCTCGACGCGCACGCCGACCTCCATCGAGGTGCGCCAGGCCGCGTTCACCGTTGCGCGCACGGTCACGAGGTCGCCGACGAAGATGGGGTGGAGGAAGTTCATGCGGTCGACCGCGGCGGTGACCACGCGAGGCCCCGAGTGACGGATCGCGGCGATGCCGGCGACCTCGTCGCACATGTACATGATGCGCCCGCCGTGGACGCTGCCGGCCGTGTTCGCGTCGGCGACCCCCATCCAGCGGCTGAGCACGGAGACCGAGTCGGACGGCGGACGGGCGGCGGGGGCGGCCACGGCGGCGGGGTAGTCTACGAGCACAGCGAAACGCACCCGCCGCAGGAGGGACGCGCATGGCAGGCCTCGGAGGCCGCTTCTCGACGGTGATCAAGTCCAAGATCTCGAGGCTCCTCGACCGGGCCGAGGATCCCGAGGAGACGCTCGAGTACGGCTACCAGAAGCAGGTGGAGCTGCTTCAGAACGTGAAGAAGGGCATCGCCGACGTCACGACGTCGAAGAAGCGCATCCAGATGCAGTCGCAGAAGCTCGAGGCGCAGGTCGTGAAGCTCGACACCCAAGCGCGCCAGGGGCTTTCCCAGGGCCGCGAGGACCTCGCGCGGACTGCGCTCGAGCGCAAGACCGCCGTGCAGACCGAGCTTCAGTCGCTCGACACCCAGGTCGCTGAGCTCGAGCGCCAGCAGGCGCAGTTGACCGAGAACGAGAAGAAGCTGCGCCAGAAGATCGAGGCCTTCCGTACCAAGAAGGAGGTCATCAAGGCCCAGTACTCGGCCGCCGACGCGCAGGTGCGCATCTCCGAGGCGGCTAGCGGAGTGGGCGAGCAGATGGCCGACCTCGGGCTCGCGATCCAGCGCGCCGAGGAGAAGACCGAGTCGATGCGCGCGCGAGCCTCGGCGGTCGAGGAGCTCGAGGCGGCGGGCACCTTCGACGACCTCACCCAGCTCGGTCCCGGGCAGGACGACATCGACCGCCAGCTGCACGAGCTGACCGCGGGCTCGCAGGTCGACTCCGAGCTCGAGCGCATGAAGGCCGAGCTCGGGCCGGGAGCGGGCGGCGGCGACGCGCCCTCGCTGGAGCCGGGCGCAGGCGGCGGGGACGAGGCGCCGGCGCTCGAGCCGGGGCGCGCCGAGGAGGGCGGGCGGTGATCGTCCGCATCTCCGGCGAGGACCAGTTCCGGCTCCCCGATAGCGACGCCGACCGTCTCAACGAGCTCGACAACCGGGCCGTGGCCGTCGCGGACAGCGGCGACGAGCGCGGCTTTCGCGAGCTGTGGTCGCAGATGCTCGAGCTCGTCGAGCGCGATGGCGAGCGGATCGGCGACGACGAGCTCGTCGAGTCCGACGTGATCCTGCCCCCGCGCGACGTGACCTTCGACGAGGCGCGCGAGGAGTTCACGGGCGAGGGCTTGCTGCCGGGCTGAGCGCCGGCGGGCCCGTCTCCTCCCGCCGAGAGGCCACGCGCGAGCCCGGAGCGCGCGTCAGCGCCCGACGCGCCGCAACGACCCGGCGATCACCGCTCCGACCACGAGGTAGACGAAGGCCGCGATCCCCCAGTTGAGCGCGTCGGTCAGCTTGGGGTCGCCCAGGCGGAACAGCCCCTCGAAGGGACCGGCGAGAAAGCGGGCCGCTCCGGTCACGATCCTGACGATGACGTTGGCGGGGTTCGCGCCGAGCAGCGTGAGCACGATGGCCAGCGCGATGATCAGGAAGACCGCCCCGGCGACCGCGAGCACCACGCGCGCCACCAGCGCCAACCCCGCCCCGGCCGCTCTCATGGCGCCACCCTAGTGCGCCGCGCCGACGAACGCAACGGCGTCGCCTCGTCTCAGAGGGGCACTTCCCAGAGCGGGAACCAGCGCGCCAGCTCGGGCTCGATCGGCAGCTCGGCGCCGATCTGCGCCTTGAGCCGCAGCTCCTCCTCGGTGTCCCGCGCCTGGGTGCCGCCGGCGGGCACGAACGGGTAGAAGGAGCCCCGCTTGAAGTTGTAGATGAAGTACACGGACCTGCCGCCCTCGCCCTGCGCGAAGGGGAAGACGCACGCGAGCAGCCGGTCCCCATAGCCGCCCGACTGGAGTTGGCCCGAGATCAGGTTGAGCGAGACGACGAGGTCGTCGAAGTCGGCGTCGCGGACCTTGATCCAGCGGTAGCCGTAGGAGTCGTCGGCCGACTCGACGCTCGAGCCCGTGTCCTCGGCCGCGCTCGCGAGCAGCTCCTCGGCCTCGCGGACGAGCGACGCGAAGTCGGCGGTCGAGAGCGGCTGGAAGACGATCCCCGCGACTCCCCGGTGGTTCAGACCGAGCTCGGTCTCGAGCGCGATATGGGCCGTTGTCATCGCGAAGAGCCGGTCCGGCGCCGGCGCCTTGAGCTGTCGCCCGCCGCCGAAGAGCGAGTCGAGGAAGCCCACCCGCGCCTCAGGCGACGCCTACCTGGAGCTGGCGCTCGAGCTGGCCGAGCCGCTCGATCCGCGCCTCCATCGGTGGATGCGTCGAGAAGATCGACTGGAGTGCGCCCTTGACGCTCGTAGGAACGATGAAGAAGGCGTTCATTTCGCCCGCCGCGCGCAGGTCCTTTTGGGGGACACGCTCCATCTGCCCGGAGATCTTGAGGAGCGCGGAGGAGAGCGCGCTCGGCCGCCCCGTTACGAGCGCGGCGCCGCGGTCGGCCGAGAACTCGCGGTAGCGCGAGAGGGCGAGCATGAGGAAGAACGAGATCACATAGACCGCCAGCGAGACGAGCAGGACCACGAGGAAGCCCGGGCCCTCGTCGTCGTCGCCCATCCCGCCGCCGAAGAAGAAGCCGAACTGGGTGATCATCGCCGCCACGGAGGCGAAGAAGCTGGCGATCGTCATGATCAGAACGTCGCGGTTCTTGACATGGGAGAGCTCGTGCGCCATCACGCCCTCGAGCTCCGCCGGAGAGAGGGTGTTCATGATCCCGGTGGTCGCACAGACCGTCGCCTTCTTCTGCGATCGCCCGAGCGCGAAGGCGTTTGGAACCGGGATGTCAGCGACGGCGACCTTCGGCTTCGGCAGGTCGGCCTGGATGCAGAGGCGCTCGATCATCGCGTGCAGGCCGGGCGCCTGCTCGGGGGAAACCTCGCGCGCGCCCATCGCAGACAGCGCGATCTTGTCGGATAGGAAGAGCTGGGCCAGGGCCAGTCCGCCGACGATCAGGAACATCGCCGTGGCACCGACTCCGGCGGTGAGCAGGATCACGACGAAGCCGACGTAGATCGCTCCGAGCAACAGCAGCGTGATCAGCATCCGAGCCTGCAGTCCGGTGTCGCGTCCGAAGGAGGTGCGGGTGCGTGCCATGACAC
>DAIOHA010000097.1:0-5397 GCA_036744955.1 Thermoleophilaceae bacterium
CTCGGCCTGACCGACTCGGAGTACGAGCGCATCGTCGAGCGGCTCGGCCGCGAGCCCAACGAGGTCGAGCTCGCCGTCTTCTCGCTCATGTGGTCCGAGCACTGCGCGTACAAGCACTCGCGCAAGCTCCTGCGTCGCCTACCCACCGAGGGCGCGCATGTGGTCATGGGACCGGGCGAGAACGCGGGCGCGGTCGGCGTGGGGGACGGACTCGCTGTCGCCTTCAAGGTCGAGTCGCATAACCATCCGAGCGCCGTGGAGCCGTTCCAGGGCGCGGCCACAGGCGTCGGCGGCATCCTCCGCGACGTGTTCGCGATCGGAGCGCGGCCGATCGCCGTGCTCGACTCGCTTCGCTTCGGGATGCTCGACTCGGCGCGGTCGCGCTACCTGATGAACGGGGCGGTCGCCGGCATCGGCCACTACGGGAACTCGATCGGCGTGGCCACGGTGGGGGGCGAGATCGGCTTCGGCGAGGCGTACGAGAGCAACTGCCTCGTGAACGCCATGTGCGTGGGGATCGCTCCGCGGGAGCGGCTCGTGCGCAGCGCCGCGGCGGGTGTGGGCAACCTGGTTGTGCTCCTCGGGGCGCTCACCGGACGCGACGGGATCGGCGGCGCGTCGGTGCTGGCGAGCGCCGAGCTCGGTGAGGAGAGCGCTTCGAAGCGCCCGAGCGTGCAGATCGGCGACCCGTTCGAGGAGAAGAAGCTGCTCGAGTGCTGCCTCGAGCTGCTCGACCTCCGCGTGCTCGCCTCGCTTCAGGACCTCGGCGCCGCGGGGCTCAGCTCGAGCGCGTCCGAGATGGCCTCGAAGGGCGGCGTCGGAATCGACATTGACGTGGCGCGGGTGCCGCGCCGCGAGCCCGGCATGGAGCCGTTCGAGGTGATGGTCTCGGAGTCGCAGGAGCGGATGCTGTGCGTGATCGAGCCCGAGCGCATGGACGAGGTGCGCGCGGTGTGCGAGCGCTGGGACGTTCGCGCGACCGCTATCGGGGCGGTCACGGACACGCACCGGCTGCGCGTGCTCGAGGGGGGCGAGCCGGTGGGTGACATGCCGGTCGAGGCGCTCGTCGACGACTGCCCGCTGTACGACCTCGAGCCCGAGCGCCCCTCGTCGCCGGTGTACGCCGCGCCGCGGGCACGCGTGCCCGCAAACGCGGAGCCGGCCGAGACGCTGCTCGCCCTGCTTCGGTCGGAGAACATCGCCTCGAAGCGGTGGGCCTACGAGCAGTACGACGGCATCGTCGGATCGCGGACTGTGCGCCGTCCCGGCACGGCCGACGCCTCCGTCCTCCGCCTGGAGCACGACGGGGGCCGCGGCGCGATCGCCGCGTCGATCGACGGCAACGGCCGCCGCGTCGCCTGCGACCCGTTCACCGGCGCGGTCGAGGCCGTGCTCGAGTGCGCGTCCAACCTGACCTGCGTGGGGGCCGAGCCTCTCGGGCTCACCAATTGCCTCAACTTCGGCAACCCGGAGAAGCCCCACATCGCCTGGCAGCTCGACCGGGCGGTGAGCGGGCTCGCCGACGCCTGCCGCGCGCTCGCCGTGCCCGTGGTCGGGGGCAACGTCTCGCTCTACAACGAGGGCGGCGGCGGGCCGATCTACCCGACGCCGATCGTGGGCATGGTCGGGAGAGTGCCCGATCCCGCGACGCTGCCCGCGGCCAGCTTTGTTGCGAGCGGGCATGCCATCGCCCTGCTCGGCCCGTTCCGGCCCGCGCTCGCCGGCTCGGAGCTCGAGTCGCTGCGCGGCCTTGCGCCCGCCGAAGGGCTCGAGCCGATCGACCTCGAGGTCCACTCGCGCGCCCTCGGCGCCGTGCGCGCCGCGGTCCGCTCGGGTGCGCTCGCCACAGCGCACGACGTCTCCGACGGCGGCCTCGCGTGCGCGCTCGCCGAGTGCTGCCTGGCCGCCGGCGTCGGGGCGTGCGTCGACCTGGCACTGCTCGTCGAGCGCCTGCGAGCGGCGGGCGAGACGGACGAGCGCGCGGCCGAGGCCGTCGACGAGCCAGCGGTCGAGGCGGCTCTGTTCGGCGAGGGCCCGGGCGGCTTCGTCGTGGCCGGCGACCTCGACGCGATCTCGGTGCTCGCGGCCGAGCACGGCCTCGGGGGCTGCCTCGTCGTCGGCGAGACGGGCGGCGACGACCTCGTCATCGAGACGGGGGGCGGCGCTAGACTCGAGGTTGAGGTCGCGGCCGCGCACGAGGCCTTCGAGCGGGGCGTCGCCGACCACTTCTCATGACCCCCCGAGACGCGATCCCGGACCGGGACGGACCTCGCGACGAGTGCGGGGTGTTCGGCGTGTACGCGCCCGAGTCGGAAGTCGCCCGGCTCACCTACTTCGCGCTCTACGCGCTCCAGCACCGCGGTCAGGAGTCTGCGGGCATCGCCACGAGCGAGGCCGGTCACATCATGACCCTGCGCGATCTCGGGCTCGTGTCGCAGGTCTTCGACGAGTCGAAGCTGCGCGCGCTCGGCGGTGCGCTCGCCATCGGCCACGTGCGCTACTCGACGACCGGCTCGTCGGCGTGGGAGAACGCCCAGCCGATCTACCGCTCCGACCGCCGCGAGCTCGCGCTCGGCCACAACGGCAACCTCGTCAACGCCGTCGAGCTGCACGACGAGCTGCGCGAGCGGGGCGTTGAGCTGCGCTCGACCTCCGACTCCGAGCTCATCGCCGCGCTGCTTTCGACGCACGAGGCCGAGCGCATCGAGGACGCGGTCGCCGACGTCGTGCCGCGCCTCGAGGGCGCGCTGTCCACCGTGGTGATGACCCGCGACACGGTCGTCGCCTTCCGCGACCCGGCCGGCCTGCGCCCGCTGTCGCTTGGTCGCATCGGCGACCGATATTGCGTTGCCTCGGAGAGCTGCGCCTTCGACATCATCGGCGCCGAGCTCCTGCGCGAGGTCGCGCCGGGGGAAATGGTCTCGCTCACCGAGGACGGGATCGAGACACGCCAGGTCGCCCACTCCGACCGTCGTGCGTTCTGCGTCTTCGAGCACATCTACTTCGCGCGCCCCGACTCGGTGCTCGAGGGGACGCGCACGCAGGTCGCGCGCCGGCGCATGGGCGAGATCCTCGCGCGCGAGGCGCCGGTCGAGGCCGACGTGGTGGTCGCAGTGCCCGACTCCGGCAACCCCGCCGCCGCGGGTTACTCCCACGCCTCGGGCATCCCGCGCGACGACGGCCTGATCAAGAACCGCTACGTCGCCCGGACCTTCATCCAGCCCGGCCAGGAGCTGCGCAAGCACGGCCTGCGGATGAAGTTCAACCCGCTGCCCGAGGTCGTGGGCGGCCGCCGCGTCGTGGTCGTCGACGACTCGATCGTGCGCGGCAACACCACGCGTCAGATCGTCGGGATGCTGCGCGACGCGGGCGCGACCGAGGTCCACCTGCGGATCTCCGCGCCGGCGATCCGTCACCCGTGCCACTACGGGATCGACATGTCGACGCCCCAGGAGATGATCGCCCACGAGCGCACGGTCGAGGAGGTGGCCGCGGAGCTCGGCTGCGACTCGCTCGCCTACCTGTCGCTTGATGGGGTCTACGAGGCGGTCGGGGCCGGCCGCGAGACCCACTGCGACGCCTGCTTCACCGGCGAGTACCCGCTCGAGCGCACGGGCGCGATCGGCGGCGGCAAGTACGCGCTCGAGGAGCTCGCGGCGGCTCCCGCGTAACGGCTTCCAAACGGCTCTGCAAAGACCGGCGCCCGAGCGGCGCCTCCGCCCTCTGACCCGCCGGGCCCCTCGGTAGGGTGGCCGGCATGGACCTCGACGCGGGCCTGCGCGCCTTATTCGGCTTTCCCGGCTTTCGCGCCGGCCAGCGCGAAGCGGCCGCCGCGGCGCTCGACGGGCGCGACGCGCTCGTCGTCATGCCGACCGGGTCGGGGAAGTCGCTCTGCTATCAGCTCCCGGCGCTGCTGCGCGAAGACCTCACGATCGTCGTCTCGCCGCTCGTCTCCCTGATGCAGGACCAGGTGGAGGCGCTGCACGCGCGGGGCGTCGGCGACCGCGTCGCCCTCGTCAACTCGCAGCAGGCGGGTGAGGCCAACGAGGCGGCGCTCGCACGCGCGGCGAGGGGGGAGCTGCGCCTGCTCTACGTCGCTCCCGAGCGCTTCTCGTCGCCGCGCTTCGTCATGGGCATGGCCGAGGCGGACGTCGGCCTGTTCGTGGTCGACGAGGCGCACTGCGTCTCCCAGTGGGGCCACGACTTCCGGCCCGACTACTTCCGCCTCGCCGACGGCGCCCGCTATCTCGGCGCGCGCTCGATCCTCGCCTCGACCGCCACCGCGACCCCGCGCGTGGCCGCCGACATCGAGGCGCGCCTCGGCCTCCGAGAACCCGTGCGTGTCACCACCGGCTTCGATCGCCCGAACCTGTCCTTCGCCGTGGCGCGACCCGCCGGCCACGAGAAGGCGCCACTCATCGTCTCGGAGCTCTCGGCCGAGGATGCGCTGCCGGCGATCGTCTACGCGGGCACGCGCGCCGGCGCGGAGGAGCTCGCCGAGGAGCTCTCCGGCGCGCTCGGTGAGGAGGTCCTCCCCTACCACGCCGGCCTCGAGCGCGAGCACCGCGCGGGCGTACAACGCCGCTTTCTCGCCGACGAGGTACGTGCCGTGGTGGCCACGAACGCCTTTGGCATGGGCGTCGACAAGCCGAATGTGCGGACCGTCGTCCACGCGACCGTGCCGGCGTCGCTCGAGGCCTACTACCAGGAGGCGGGTCGCGCCGGCCGCGACGGCCTCCCCTCGCGGGCGCTGCTGCTCGCCGAGAACCGCGACAAGGCGCTGCACGTCCACTTCATCCGCCGCGACGAGCTCGACGAGCGGCTGCCCGGGCGCCTCGCCGACCTGCTGGCCGACGCGGCCGTGGACCTCGAGGGCCGCTACCGCGTCGGGGCCGAGGAGCTCACGCGCGAGCTCAAGCTCAGCGGCGACGCGCTGCGCGCGCTGCTCGGGCACCTCGCCCGAGCGGGTGTGATCGAGCCCGCGCCGGCGGCGCCCGATACCGTCGCCGGCCGCCTCGCCCGGCGCTTCGACGCGCGTGCGGCGGCGCAGTGCCACGCGCTGGCCGCCGAGGGGACCCGGGCCCGCTGGCGTCAGTACCGCGAGATCTGGGGGTACGTCGAGACGCGCGCGTGCCGCCGGCGCGCGATTCTGCGCCACTTCGGCGACGGCTCCGAGCCGGCGCCGGAGGGAGACTGCTGCGACGCGTGCCAGCCGTCGCTCGTGCCGACGCCCCCGGCGCCCGACCCGGTCGCGCTCGGGAACCTCGACGAGGCAATCATCTCCGTGGCGCGGGCGGCCCGGCCCGCGGTCGGCCGGACGACGTGCGCCGAGATCCTCCACGGCGCGCGCACCAAGAAGATCGAGCGCAACTCGTACGACGGGCTGCCGGCCTACGC
>DAIOHA010000098.1:0-5375 GCA_036744955.1 Thermoleophilaceae bacterium
CGCGGCGCTTGATCTCCTCGGCGACCGAGCCGTGGCCCATCGAGAACACCTGGTATCCGCCCGAGTCGGTCACGATCGGCCGCCGCCAAGCCATGAACTCGTGCAGCCCCCCGAACGACTCGATCAGCTCGTGACCCGGCTGGATCAGAAGGTGGAAGGTGTTTCCGAGCACCATGTCGTAGCCGAGCTCGGCGACCTCGGCCGCAGCCAGCGAGCGCACGGTGGCGTGCGAGGCGAGCGGCACGAACGCCGGCGTGCGCACCTCTCCGTGCGTCGTGTGCAGGACGCCGGCGCGCGCGGCGCCGTCGCGGTGCTCGACCGAGAAGGCGGTGCGCGGGACGGCTGAGAACGCGGCGGGCGCCACGTCGGCAGCCTAGTGCCCGCCCGCGGCGCTCGCGGGCCTCAGGGTCTCTCTCTAGCGCTCTGCGGTCGCAGCGCCTGCCTCCGACGCGTTCGACGCGCCGCCGGCGCCCTCGCCCGAGCGCTCGGTCGCCGTGCCCTCGACGGCCGCCTGCGAGCCGTCCGCGCCGCCCTTCGCGCCGCCGACGCTGATCTGCACGCGGCGCGGCTTGCGCTCCTCGGGCTTCGGCACGGTGATCGACAGCACGCCCTTGTCGAAATTCGCCATGACCGCCTCGGGGTCGATTCCCTCGGGCAGGGTCAGCGAGCGGCTGAAGCGACCGAACGTGCGCTCGACACGGTGCCAGCCCTGGCGGGTCTGCTCCTGCTCGTCGTGACGCTCGCCGGAAATGGTCAGGACGTTGTCGTGGATTTCGATCGCCACGTCCTTCTCGTCCATCCCGGGCAGGTCGGCGCGCAGGACGTAGTGGTCCTCGGCCTCGACCAGGTCCATCGCCGGGCTCCAGCGCTGGGCCCGGCCCTCACCGGGGGCGAGCAGGGTGTTGAACAGGCGGTTGACCTCGGCGCTGAACGGGTCCGGCTTCATCAGAAAGGTCATCTCTCCCTACCTCCTCCTGACTACTCCTCACCTTGCGGTACGCAGCATAAAACCTTAGTGTAATTTTGTCAAGTCTGAGGGGAGAGGAGCGACGTCCCGGTCATCGCCCGCGGCTGCTCGCGCCCGAGGAGGTCGAGCACCGTCGGGGCCACGTCGGCGAGCACCCCGGAGACGCGTAGGCCGGGCACCGAGGCGGTGACCACGAGCGGCACCGGGTTGAGGGAGTGGGCGGTGTTCGGCCTCCCGTCGGGCTCGAGCATGTTGTCCGCGTTGCCGTGGTCGGCGGTGACCACGCACGCGCCGCCGCGGGAGTGCACTGCGGCCACCACGCGCCCGAGGCAACGGTCGACCGCCTCGACCGCTGGGACCGCCGCCTCGATCACGCCGGTGTGGCCGACCATGTCGGGGTTGGCGAAGTTGATGATCCCGAAGCCGTAGTGGCCCTCGCTCCAGCGCTCGACGAAGGCGTCCGCGGCCGCGTCGGCGCTCATCTCCGGCTTGCGGTCGTAGGTCGGCACGTCGCGCGGCGAGTCGACGAGTCGCCGGTCCTCGCCCGCGTACTCGTGCTCCTCCCCGCCGTTGAAGAAGTAGGTGACGTGCGCGTACTTCTCGGTCTCCGCGACGTGGAGCTGGGCGACGCCCTCCGCAGCGAGCGTCGCGGCCAGCGTCGTCACCGGGCGGGTGGGCGGAAAGGCGACGGGGTAGCGCCAGTCCTCGTTGTACTCGGTGAGCGTGGTCAGGTTCACCTCGGGCGCCTCGCGGCGGTCGAAGCCGTCGAAGTCGGGCTCGCCGAGCGCGCGCGTGAGCTGGCGGGCCCGGTCGGGCCGGAAGTTGAAGAAGACGACCGCGTCGCCGCGGCGCACGCGCGCCTCCCGGCCGACGAGCGTCGGGAGCACGAACTCGTCCGTCTCGCCCCGCCCGTACGCCGCGTCGACCGCCTCAGCACCGGTGTCCGCGTGACGACCGTCGGCCCTGCCGTGCACGATCGCCTCATACGCGACCTGCGTGCGCTCCCAGCGGCGGTCACGGTCCATCGCGTAGTAGCGGCCCGTGACCGTCCCGACACGGCCGGCGCCGGCATCGGACAGCAGGCGCTCCGCGTAATCGAGGTGGTTTCGCCCCGAGTCCGGCGCAGTGACGCGCCCGTCGGTGAAAGCGTGAAGGACTACGTCGGGCACGCCCTCGCCGGCCGCTAGGCCGATCAAAGCCTCGAGGTGCTCGCGCGCGGAGTGGACGCCGCCGTCTGACACGAGCCCGAGCAGGTGGAGCCGACCGGCCTCGCGCCCGCGCGCGCACGCGTCGCGCAACGCCACGTTGCGCGCAAACGAGCCGTCGGCGATCGCGTCGTCGATGCGCATGATGTCCTGCTTGACGACCGCGCCCGCGCCGAGGTTGAGGTGGCCGACCTCGGAGTTGCCCATCTGCCCCTCGGGCAGGCCTACCGCCGCGCCGCTGGTCGTCAGCTCCGTGTGGACGTATGCCTCCCACAGCGAGTCAAACACCGGCGTGTGGGCGAGCGAGACGGCGTTTCCCGGCCCTGGCGGGGCGAGGCCCCAGCCGTCGAGCACCACGAGGCACACGGCCGGGACGGGAGGCGTCCCCGGCCCCGGCGGAAGCTCTAGGTAGCTCGCGGCGGTCACCGCCCCGCCGCGGCGGCGACGAGCTCCGCGAAGCTCGCGGGCTCGAGGCTCGCGCCGCCGACGAGCGCGCCGTCGATGTCTGGCTGGCCGAGGATCTCGCCGGCGTTGTCGGGCTTCACGCTGCCGCCGTAGAGCACCCGCACGCGCTCGGCGGCCGCGCGCGAGCGGTCGCCCACGAGGGCGCGCACGAACCCGACGGCCTCCTGCGCCTGCTCGGGCGAGGCGACGCGCCCCGTGCCGATCGCCCACACCGGCTCGTAGGCGATCGTCAGCTCGCCGAGCCGGTCGTCGGGCACGGCCTCGAGACCCTCCCGCACCTGGTGGCGCAAACGCCGCTCGGTCTCGCCGGCGTCGCGCTCGGCCTCGGTCTCCCCCACGCACAGGATCGGCTCGAGGCCGGCGGCGAGCGCGGCCGGCACCTTTCGGCACAGCTCGTGGTCGGTCTCGCAGTTGTCGCGGCGCCGCTCCGAGTGCCCGAGCAACGTGCCGTCGACGCCGAGCTCGAGCAGCATGGACGCGGAGACCTCGCCGGTGTGGGCGCCGTCGGCGGCCGCGTGTATGTTCTGCGCGAGCACCCGCACGCCGGTGTCGCGCGCCGCGTCGACGACCGCGCCGAGCGCCGTGTAGGTAGGGCACACGCCGACGTCGACCGCCTCGCCCGCGTCCCCGAGCAGGGCGACGAGCTCGTCGACGAACGCGCGCGCCTCGGCCATCGTCTTGTGCATCTTCCAGTTGCCGACCATGTACGGGCGGCGCGGACCAATCGCCTCAGGCATCGTCGAGCGCCTCCACTCCGGGCAGCGCGCGCCCCTCGAGCAGCTCGAGCGCCGCGCCCCCTCCCGTCGAGAGGTGCGTCACCTCGCCCGTGAGGCCGAACTCGGCGAGCGCCGCGGCCGAGTCGCCGCCGCCTACGACCGTGACCCCGGGGGCGCGCGCGACCGACTCAGCCACCGCCCGCGTCCCCGCGGCGAACGGCTCGAGCTCGAAGGCACCCGTGGGACCGTTCCAGAACACGCTTCCCGCCTGGGCGATCTCCGCTCCGTAGGCGGCGGCGGTGTCGGGGCCAACATCGAGCCCCATCCAGCCGGGCGGGACCTCGACGCCGTCGAGCTCGCGACGCTCGGCGTCGGCGGCGAAGCGGTCGCCTGCGACGACGTCGCGCGGGAGCACGAGCCGCCCGCGCGCATCCTCGGCCCGCTCGAGCGCGCGGCGGGCGAGCTCGACGCCCTCCTCCTCGACGAGCGAGTCGCCCGTCTCGAGCCCCTGCGCGCGGAAGAAGGCGAAGGCCATGGCGCCGCCGATCAGGGTCGCGTCGGCTAGCTCGAGAAAGCGCTCGATGAGGACGATCTTGTCGGTGACCTTGGCGCCACCGAGGACGACGACGAGCGGCCGGCGCGGGTCCTCGACGAGCCCGGTGAGCGTCGTCACCTCGCGCTCGAGCAGGAGGCCCGCCGCGGATGGCAGCAGCTCGGCCACGCCGGCGGTCGAGGCGTGGGCGCGGTGGGCCGACCCGAACGCGTCGTTCACGTAGGCGTCGGCGAGCGCGGCGAGCTCCTCCGCCAGCTCGGGCGCGTTGCGTGTCTCGCCGGCCTCCCAGCGCACGTTCTCGAGCACGATGATCTCGCCGGGGTCGAGTCGGGCGACGCCGCGGCGAACCTCGGGGCCGACCACGTCGGGCGCCTGGTGGACCTGCGTTCCGAGCAGCTCTCCGAGCCGCCTCGAGGCGGGCGCGAGCGAGGTCTCGAGGTCGCGGCCCTTCGGGCGCCCGAGGTGCGAGCACAGGACGAGGCGAGCGCCGCGCTCGCGCAGCGCATCGATCGTGGGCAGGGCGGCGCGGATACGAGCGTCGTCGGCGACACGGCCGCCCGTGAGCGGCACGTTGAAGTCGACACGCGCGAGCACGACGCCGCCTTCGGGGAGATCGAGGTCGACGAGGCGCCGCTTGGCGAACGTGGCGGACGCCGCCCCGCTCAAACCCGAGGGCCGGCTCGCCCCGGCCGGGTTGCGCGCGCCGGCCGCCCGGCGCGTCGGGCGGCGCCCACTAGAGGACCCGCTGGACCAGGTCGACGAGGCGGTTCGAGTAGCCCCACTCGTTGTCGTACCAGGCGACGACCTTGACCAGCGAGCCGTCGATGATCATCGTCAGGCCCGAGTCGAAGATCGACGAGTACGGCGAGTGGACGATGTCACTCGAGACGAGCGGCTCGTCGGAGTAACGGAGCACGCCCTCGAGCGGGCCGGTGTCGGCCCGCTCATGGAAGGCGGCGTTCACTCCGTCGGCGTCGGCGTCGCCCTCGACCTCGCACACGAGGTCGACCACCGAGCCCGTCGGGATGGGCGCCCGCACCGCGATGCCGTTGAGCTTGCCGTCGAGCGACGGGATCACCGTGCCGATCGCCTTGGCCGCGCCGGTCGAGGTCGGAACGAGGTTGACCGCGGCGGCGCGGGCACGGCGCAGGTCCTTGTGCGGCGCGTCGTGCAGGCGCTGGTCGGCGGTGTAGGCGTGCACGGTGGTCATGAAGCCGTGGCGGATGCCGAAGGCGTCGTCGAGCACCTTCGCCACCGGGGCGAGGCAGTTTGTGGTGCACGAGGCGCACGAGATCACGTCGTGGGAGTCGCGGTCGTACGCGTCGTCGTTGACCCCGGGGACGAGCGTGGCGTCGGGGCCCTTCGCCGGCGCGGAGATCACGACCTTGCGCGCGCCCGCCTCGAGGTGCTTCGCGGCGTTCTCGCGGTCGGTGAAGAGGCCGGTCGACTCGATCACGACCTCGGCGCCG
>DAIOHA010000099.1:0-5277 GCA_036744955.1 Thermoleophilaceae bacterium
TCGCGCCGAGCGCTCTCCCGGTCGCGGTCGGAGCGCGAGGCCGGGACGGCGGGCGCGCCGAGCGGGTCGGCGCGAAGGCGATCGGGCGTGCTCACGCGCGTGCGACTCCTGTGTTCACGGACGGTGGGTCCGCCGCCGCTGCGTTCGCCGCCGGTGCATCCGCGTCCGGCGCCGCGGCGGCGCCTCGGCGGGCGAGGTAGGACTCGAGCAGGTGCGCCGCCGCGCGCGAGTCGAGCTCGGCGATCCCGCCGGTGCGCTCGGCCTGGCGCGTTGTCAGGCGCTCGTCGTAGAGCTCGACGGGAATCGATAGGCGCTCCTCGAGGCGCGCAGCGAACGTCCGCGCCGCCGCTGCCTGGGTGCCCTCCTCGCCGGCCAGCGTGAGCGGCAGCCCGACGACCACGCGCTCGACCTCGCGCGCGTCGACGAGCGCGGTCACGGCGGCGAGCCCACGGCGGGTGTCGGGTCGCTCGATGACGGGGAGCGGCGTGGCGAGAACCCCGGTCGGGTCCGAGACCGCTACGCCGCAGCGAGCGCTGCCGTGGTCGAGCGCGAGCATGCGCATCAAGCGCGCCGCGGGCGGGTCGCCCGTCGGGTGGCGTCCTTCCCCAACACTGGCGCGCGAGCGTAGCGACCGCCCCGGCGGTACCCGCGCCGGGACGCACGCACTCTCCGCTATCACCGCGCTTTACGCGAGCGCGCGCTCGATAGCCAGGCGGGCGGCCGCGAGCGCGTCGGGCAGCTTCTCGGGCTCGCGCCCGCCGGCCTGGGCCATCGTGTCGCGGCCACCTCCTCCGCCCCCGACGACCTCGGCGGCGGTGCGCACAACCTCGCCGGCGCGTACGCCGCGCTCGACCGCCTCGGGCGCGACGTTGGCGACGAGGTGCACGCGCCCGTCGACCGCACAGCCGAGGACGACCGCGCTCCGCCCGAGCGTTCCCTTGACCTTGTCGGAGAGCTCGAGCAGCGCCTTGGGATCCTCGACCTCGACCGGCTCGGTGACGACGCGCACACCCGCCACCTCAGCGGCACGCTCGACGAGGGAACCGGCGAACTCGCGCCCCGACTCCCGCGGCCGGCGCTCGAGCTCGTGCACGCGCTCGGTGAGTCGGCGCACCGCGGCGAGCGCGTCGCGCTCGGGCACCCGCAGCAGGTCGGCGATCTCGCGCAAGGCGTCGGTTCGCGCGCGAAACGCCTCGATGCCACCCGGGCCAGTGACCGCCTCGACGCGGCGCACGTTCGAGGCGCTCGAGGTCTCCGTTGTGATGTGGAAGAGGCCGACCTCAGTGGTGGCGCCGACGTGGGTGCCGCCGCACAGCTCGCGCGAGACGCCCTCGACCTCGACCATCCGCACCCAGTCGCCGTACTTCTCGCCGAACAGCGCCATCGCCCCAAGGCGTTCGGCCTCCTCGCGCGTCGTGTGCACCGCGCGCACGGGGTGGCCCTCGCATACCCATCCCACGACGCGTTCCTCGACCTCGGCCAGCTCCTCGGGGCTGAGGCGCTCGCCGTGCGTGAAGTCGAAGCGCAGCTTGTCGGGCCCGACGTAGGAGCCGGCCTGGCGCACGTGGGTGCCGAGCCGCTCGCGCAGCGCCGCGTGCAGCAGGTGCGTCGCAGTGTGGTTGGCCATCGTCGCGAGGCGCGCGGAGCGGTAGACGACGGCGTGGGCCCCCTCGCCCGGTCGCGCCTCGACCCCGGGATCGAGCTCGAGCTCGAGCACTTGGTCGCGGGCGATCCGGAAGACGCCGGTCACGCGCGCCTGCGCGCCCGAGGCGAGCTCGAGGTGGCCCCCGTCGGACACCTGCCCCCCGCCCTCGGGGTAGAACGGGCTCTCCTCGAGCTTCGCGAGCACGCGACCGTCGACGCGCTCGAGCGCTCCGATAGTCGTCTCGAGCTCCGTGGTCTCGTAGCCCCGAAAGCGAGTCTCGAAGCCGGCGGAGCGGACGAACGCGAGCACGCGCTCGTGCGGGAGTGCGTCGCTCGAGCCGCCTCCGGCGCGGGCTACCGCGCGGCCGGAGGCGCCGGCGGTCGCCGCTCCCCCCGCGCGCGCCCGCTCGCGCGCCTCCTCCATGAGCTCGGCGAAGCCCTGGTCGTCGACCTCGAGGCCCTGCTCGTGCAGGAGCTCGCGCGTCAGCTCGTAGGGGAATCCGAAGGTGTCGTGCAGGCGAAAGGCGTCGACCGCCGGCACCCAGCTCGTCTCCGCCTCCCACGCGCTCTCGATCACCTCTGCGAGCAGGCGCTCGCCCTGGTCGAGCGTGCGTCGGAATGCCTCCTCCTCCGAGCGCGCCCACATCGCGATCGCCTCGGCCTCGCGCGGGAGCTCGGGGTACGCGTCTCCCGCGACCTCGACCGCGCGCTCGGCGAGCCGCGGCAGCAGCGGCTCGTCGATCCCGAGCACGCGCCCCTGGAGGATCGCTCGGCGCATGATCCGCCGCAGCACGTAGCCGCGCTCCTCGTTCGAGGGGACGACGCCGTCGGCGAGCAGGAACGCCATGCCCCGCCCGTGGTCGGCGAGGATGCGCAGCGCGCGCGTGGTCTCGAAGTCGGCTCCGTAGGCGCGGCCCGACATCTCCGCCCCCACCTCGACCATCGAGCGCAAGTAGTCGGTGTCGAAGACGGAGTCGACTCCCTGCACGAGCATGGCCACGCGGTCGAGCCCCGCGCCCGTGTCGATGTTGCGCTGGGGAAGCGGGTCGAGGCGCCCGTCCTCGTGCAGCTCGTACTGCATGAAGACGAGGTTCCAGAACTCGATATAGCGGTCGGTGTCGTCGCCGGGGCGGTCGGAGTCGGGCCCGAAGCCCGGGCCGCGGTCGAGGTAGAGCTCCGAGCACGGCCCGCACGGTCCGGTCGGGCCCGCCTGCCAGAAGTTGTCCTCGCGCCCGAGCCGGACGATGCGCTCGTCGGGGACGCCGACCGCACGCCAGCACTCGATCGCCTCCTCGTCCGGCCCGAGTTCGAGCGCCTCGTCGCCGCCGAACACGGTGATCCATACGTCGTCGGCCCGAAAGCCGAAGCCCTGCTTCGAAAGCTCGAGCGCGAACTCCACCGCTCTCTGCTTGAAGTAGTCGCCGATCGAGAAGTTGCCGAGCATCTCGAAGAAGGTGAGGTGGCGGGCGGTCGAGCCGACGTTCTCGATGTCGGGCGTGCGAAAGCACTTCTGGCACGAGGTGAGCCGGGGGTGGTGCGGCGGCTCCTCGCCGCGGAAGTAGGGCTTGAACGGCTGCATGCCCGCGGTGGTGAGCAGCACGGACGGGTCGTGGACCGAGGGCACGAGCGAGGCCGAGGGCATGCGCCGGTGACCGCGCGCCTCGAAGTAGGCGAGGTAGGTCTCGCGGATGTCGGCAGCCCTCACGGGTCGGAGTGTATGCGCGGTCGGGCGGCCTCAGGGGCGGCCATAGAGCCGCCTCCGCGCTCAGCGTCGGGCGCCCGCGCGCCCTTCGCCGCCCGCGAGCGTGGCGCGCGCCTCCTCGTCGCTCACCTGCTCGAAGTCGACGTACCAGAGGCTGATCGCGTAGAACGGCTCGGGGGTCTCGACGCACACGAGCTCGTCGACCTCGCGCGCGAGCTCAGCGCACGTGTCGGGGGAGCCGACGGGAACGCCGACTACCACCCGTGCCGCCCCGAGGGCGCGCAGGGCCGCGACGGCGGCACGCATTGTCGACCCCGTCGCGAGCCCGTCGTCGACGAGGATCGTCGTGCGCCCCTCGACCGCAGGCGGCGGTCGGCCGCCGCGCAGGTCGCGCTCGCGGCGCTCGAGCTCGGCGGTCTCCTCCTCGGCGACGCGCGCGAACTCGTCCTCGGACACCGCGGAGGAGGTCACCACCGCGTCGTTGACGATGCGCACCCCGCCCGAGGCGATTGCTCCCATGGCGAGCTCGCGCCTGCCGGGCACGCCCAGCTTGCGGACGAACAGGACGTCGAGGTACGCCCCGAGGGCGCCGGCGACCCCGGCCGCGACCGGCACGCCTCCCCGCGGGAGGGCGAGCACGAGCACCGAGGGGTCGCCGGCATGGTGCACGAGCCGCTCGCCGAGGCGCCGGCCGGCCTCGGATCGGTCGCGAAAGCTCATGGGCGCTCGGCCCCGCGGTCGCCGGCGAGGTGGTCGAGGAAGAACGCGCGCGCGAGGAGGACGACCTCGTCGAGCGCCCCCGGCTCCTCGAACAGGTGCCCGGCGCGCGGGACCACCTCGATCCAAATCTCGCCGGCGAGCGCGGCGGCCGCGCGCCGGTTGAGGTCGAGGACATGCTCGTCGCGTGCGCCGACGATGAGCAGGGTCGGTGCCTGCGCTCGCCCGAGCGCCTCCCCGGCGAGGTCGGGTCGCCCGCCGCGCGAGACGACCGCGGACACCCGCTCGGGCCGCTCCGCCGCGGCGACGAGGGCTGCCGCCGCACCCGTGCTCGCCCCGAACAGTCCCGACGGGAGCGCCGCCGTCTCCGGCTGCTCCGCGAGCCAGTCGACGGCCGCGACGACGCGCGCGGCGAGCAGGTCGATGTCGAAGCGGTGCTCGCGCGAGCCGCGGTCGTGCTCGTCCTCGCCTGGGGTGAGCAGGTCGAGCAGGAGCGTGGCCAGGCCGGCATCGGCCAGGTCCCCGGCGACCGCGCGGTTACGTGGACTGCGGCGACTCGAGCCGCTTCCGTGCGCGAAGGCGACCGCGCCGACGGGATGAGGCGGGAGCGTCAGGTCCCCACTCAGCTCCGTCGCCGCGACCGGGAGGGTCACGGAGCGCCCTTCGTGCGCCTGCGCTCGCCGGAGATGGGCCACCTCGAGATCGGGGTTCCCCACCTCGCGCGCGCCTAGCCTTCCGGCGCGCGCCGGCTCCGCCCGGTGCTAGTCCGCCATCGTCTGGCGCATGTTCTCGAGCGAGCGCCGGATGAGCCGCGAGACGTGCATCTGCGACAGACCCACGCGCTCGGCGATCTGCGTCTGGGTGAGGCCCTCCTCGAAGCGCATGCGCAGGATCTCGCGCTCGCGCTCGGGCAGCTCGCCGAGCGCGGGCTCGAGCGAGGCACGCTCCTCGCTGCGGGCGAAGCCCTCGTCCTCCGAGCCGATGACCTCCATCAGGTCGAGGTCCTCCTCGTTGCCGGGGCTCGCCGACAGCGAGACCGGCGAGTAGGCCGAGCCGGCCTCAACCGCCTCAAGGACCTGCTCGGGCGTGGCGTCGAGCTCGCGTGCGAGCTCGGCGATCGTCGGCGAGCGGCCGAGCCGCACCGTGAGGCGCTCGACGGCGCCCGACATCTTCACGTTCAGCTCCTGGAGCGCGCGCGGGATGCGGATCGTCCA